>NZ_JBILTE010000245.1:0-3242 GCF_044371705.1 Flavobacterium sp.
ACAAGAAATTACTGTATCTTCCGGTAAAATCGATCACATTGAAAAATTCAAATCCGCATATGTGGATGCACGAAATGTTGATATTTGGCTGCCTGATGGCTATTCAAAAGACAAACAATATGCTGTTTTATACATGCATGACGGACAAATGTTGTTCGATGCAAAAACAACCTGGAATAAGCAAGAATGGGGAGTCGATGAAACAGCCACACAATTAATGGCTACTAAAGAAACCATTGATTTTATTGTGGTAGGTATTTCAAGTATTTCTGAAAAACGTCATGCTGATTACTTTCCGCAAAAACCATTTGATGATTTAAGTTTGGAGGACAAAAATTTTGTGACAATCACATTACAAGAAGCAGGGCGAACGAAAGCGGTTTTTCAGCCTGTTTCAGATAATTATTTGAAATTTATAGTAGAAGAATTAAAGCCTTACATTGATACAAATTACAGCACATTTGAAGATGCTAACCACACTTTCATGATGGGTTCAAGTATGGGCGGATTGATTTCGCTGTACGCCGTTTGTGAGTACCCGACTATTTTTGGTGGAGCTGCATGTATTTCTACCCATTGGCCAGGCATATTTTCGGTGGAAAACAACCCCATTCCGGACGCTTTTTTTACCTATATGCGTAGAAATCTACCGGATCCGAAAACCCATAAAATCTACTTTGACTTTGGTACGGCAACTCTTGATGCTTTGTATCCGCCGTTACAAAAAAAGGCGGATGAAGTCATGATTGAAAAAGGCTTTACTCCTGCCAACTGGGAAACACATAAATTTGAAGGTGCTGATCACTCTGAAAATGCTTGGAAAGAAAGGTTATCGATACCGATTTTGTTTCTTTTGGAAACAAAAAAATAAACCATAAAAAAACCCATCTCGTTTATGCAGCGGATGGGTTTTTGCTATGTTATAAAATCAACTTAGATTTTAAATCTTTTTCTATCGGTTTCTGTCAAATAAATTTTTCTCAAACGAATAGATTTTGGAGTAACTTCAACATATTCGTCTTTTTGAATGTACTCCAAAGCTTCTTCTAAAGAGAAAATAACCGGAGGGATAATTCTCGCCTTTTCATCATTTCCGGAAGAACGAACATTCGATTGCTTTTTCTCTTTTGTTACGTTTACAGACATATCATCAGCACGAGAGTTTTCGCCAATTACCTGACCTTCATAAATATCTGAGTTTGGCTCAATAAAGAATTTACCACGATCTTGCAATTTATCAATAGAATAAGGAATAGCTTTTCCTTTTTCCATAGAAATCAACGACCCTTTGTTACGTCCGGAAATTTCTCCTTTGTAAGGCTCATAGCCAATAAAACGGTGTGCCATGATCGCCTCACCGGCAGTTGCTGTAAGCAATTGGTTACGCAATCCAATAATTCCACGAGAGGGAATGTTGAATTTAATAATCATACGTTCACCTTTTGTTTCCATGCTCAACATTTCACCTTTACGAATCGTAACGAATTCAACTGCTCTACCCGAAAGATTTTCCGGTAAGTCGATTGTTAATTCTTCAATTGGCTCACATTTTACACCATCAATTTCTTTGATAATAACTTGTGGTTGACCAATTTGTATTTCGTAACCTTCTCTTCTCATGGTTTCAATAAGAACAGACAAGTGCAATACTCCACGTCCGAAAACCATAAATTTATCAGCAGAATCAGTTTCACCCATTTTCATGGCCAAGTTTTTCTCTAATTCTTTTGTTAATCGTTCACGAATATGGCGAGAAGTTACAAATTTACCTTCTTTACCAAAAAATGGTGAGTCATTAATAGTAAACAACATACTCATTGTTGGCTCATCGATAGCGATTGATTTTAATCCTTCCGGATTTTCAAAATCAGCAATAGTATCGCCAATTTCGAAACCTTCCACTCCAATAATCGCACAAATATCTCCGGCAATTACTTCTTGCACTTTTTTACGGCCAAGACCTTCAAAAGTATGTAATTCTTTAACTCTTGATTTCGTTACTGTACCATCTCTTTTTACTAAAGAAATAGGCATTCCTTCTTTCAACACACCTCTTTCCAAACGACCGATAGCGATACGTCCGGTAAAAGCAGAGAAATCTAAAGATGTAATAAGCATTTGTGGCGTTCCTTCTGAAATTTTCGGAGCAGGTACGTGTTGAATAACCATATCTAATAAAGGTTCAATACTGTCCGTTTGATTTCTGAAATCATCACTCATCCAGTTATTTTTAGCTGAGCCGTAAACCGTTGGAAAATCCAACTGCTCTTCAGTTGCACCTAATTCAAACATCAAGTCGAACACTTTTTCGTGCACTTCTTCCGGTGTACAGTTTTCTTTGTCTACTTTGTTAATAACCACACAAGGTTTTAAACCTAAATCGATTGCTTTTTGCAATACAAAACGTGTTTGCGGCATCGGACCTTCAAAAGCATCCACCAACAAACAAACACCATCCGCCATATTTAATACTCGCTCTACTTCTCCACCAAAATCGGCGTGACCCGGCGTATCAATAATGTTGATTTTAGTACCTTTATAAACTACAGAAACATTCTTTGATGTAATGGTAATTCCACGTTCACGTTCTAAATCGTTGTTGTCTAATATCAAATCACCTGTATTTTCGTTGTCACGAAATAAATGACAGTGATACATAATTTTGTCAACCAAAGTAGTTTTACCGTGGTCAACGTGGGCAATAATCGCAATGTTTCTAATTGATTCCATCCGTGTTTTTTTCAGGGTGCAAAGGTACACTTTATTTTTACATAAAAAATTTTTACGTAAAACATTGATTGATTTAACGATAAGATAATAATTGTACTATTTAGGTTATAAATAGTATTTGAAAGTTAAATTCAATTGAAAAGTAAATCTACATTAGACTTTCTTTTTATATTTTAAATCTTAGTACCTTAGCAACTTAAAATAAATCATGCCATGAAAGACTTAAGTAACTACAGAAAATCGTATGAAAAAAGCGAACTTTTAGAATCGAATATTCCGGCAGATCCAATTAATTTGTTTCATCGATGGTTTTATGAAGTAGAAGAATTTGGCTTGATTGAAGAAGTAAATGCGATGACTGTTGCCACCATCGGTTTAGACGGATTTCCGAGAGCTCGTGTGGTTTTACTTAAAAAATTCAATGAAGAAGGATTTATCTTTTATACCAATTACGATTCCGAAAAAGGAAAAGCCATTGAAGCAAATCCACATATCTGTTTGTCTTTTTTTTG
>NZ_JBILTE010000087.1:0-11346 GCF_044371705.1 Flavobacterium sp.
CATCATTTTTGGTTACTTTCACATGTGTAGCATCTTCAAACGAGCCAATTCCTTCAAAAACAGTAATTTTATTTTTATCCATCAAAAACTTGATTCCACCTGTTGTTTGATCAACAACGGCTTGTTTTCGGGCTATCATTTTTTCCAGATTTACTTTCACTTTACCCACTTCGATACCGTGCTCTTCAAAATGAGCTACTGCATCATGGTAATGATGAGAGGAAGAAAGCAAAGCTTTAGAGGGAATACATCCCACATTTAAGCAAGTTCCGCCTAAAACCGAATATTTTTCTATAATAGCCGTTTTAAATCCTAATTGTGCACAACGAATGGCAGCCACATAACCTCCGGGACCGGAACCGATGATAGCAACATCAAATTGACTCATATGTTTTTATTTAGTAGTTAAATATCAGTTAAACGACTGCAAAATTACGAATGTTTTTTGGTACTTTTTAGCTTTGAATGATGATTCTTTATCTTAAATCAACACATAGAGGGTAGCAAAATGTAAACACTTATAAATCAGCCAGAAGCAATGAAAACGTTTTCGTAGTATTTTAAAAAAAGATAAAATTAGAGCTCTTTCGGTTGAATTAAATTTTGTAAATTTAGCTAACCAAAACTAATTAAAAAGCCAGGTTATTTTAGAAACTTCTAATTGGTAAAAAACTTCAAAATTTATACCCAAATGAACACAAACTCATTTCAAAAAATTAAAAACGATCGAAATTTCATTATTGATTGCTACCTTGAAATGCTTTCAAGAATTGACGAAACGGAAGTAATTGAACTTTTAAAAAAAAATAAATTTTCAGAAACGGAAAATGGCCGACTAACCAGTGATAAAATTATTCAGTCGCTTAGCATCTATTTTCAATTAATGACGCTGGTTGAAGAAAATGCCGCTACTCAATACCGAAGAAAAATTGAAAATCAAGATACTATAAATTCAATTAGAGGCTCTTGGGCAGAAGCAATCAGTCTTTGGAAAGAAAAGGGTGTTACTGAAGATGAAATGCTGGAAAGTATTTCAAATACAAATGTTATCCCCGTTTTAACGGCTCATCCAACGGAAGCTAAACGTATAACCGTAATTGAAATTCATAGAGAATTATACTTGCTGCTTGTCAAAAGAGCAAACGCTTCATTAAGCAAATTAGAACAAAAAAATATTGAAGAAAGCATCATTCATCTTTTAGAAAGATGGTGGAGAACCGGTGAAATTTATCTTGAGAAACCACATATTGAAGATGAAAGGGCAAATATTATGTATTATTTATATAAAATATTCCCTTCAGTTTTAGAGAAAAGTGACGAACAACTGAAAGCATCGTGGCTAGAAAAAGGTCTGAATCCGGATAAAATTAAAAATCCGGATGTTTTCCCTAAAATCAATTTTGGCAGCTGGGTTGGCGGCGACCGCGATGGTCATCCATTTGTAACTCCAAGTATCACAAAAGAGACGCTAGAATTGCACCGCAAGCATGCTTTATTGATGCTCAAAAATCGATTAATCCAATTGGCTGCAAAATTATCTGTTTCTGCTCTTTCGAATGCAGTTCCTTTTTTGTTAGCTGAGGCTATCGAGAAAAAAGCAAATGCCTTAGGAATACAAGGTGAAAAAGTAAAACAAAGAAACCCTTACGAACCTTGGAGACAATACGTTAGTTTATTACTTGCAAAGTTAGAAAATACATTAACAAATAATTATGCCGATTCGGGTGCCTACTTCAAATCAAGCCATGAACTTCATCAAGATCTGAAGTTCTTAAGAGAAATTCTCATCGGCAATGGAATGATAGGTTTGGCTGAAGATTTACTTTTTCCAATGGAAAGAATGGTCAACTGTTTTGGTTTTCACCTAGCCAAGTTAGACATCAGGCAAAATAGTGCATTTCACGATAAAGCAATGGCTCAAATTCTAAAAAGCACCGGTGAAAAAGAGTATGATTATGAAAACTGGGACGAAGATAAACGTGTGAACTATTTAAATTCACTACTTAATAAAAACGAAACAATTACCGAAATAACTGTTGCTTATGGAGCCGAAGCCGATAATGTTTTAGACTGCTATCGTGTGGTCCGTCAACATATTAATCAGTTTGGATCGGATGGAATAGGCTCATTCATTATCAGCATGACAAGAAATGTTAGTGATTTGCTTTTGGTTTACTTCTTCATGAAGGAAACCCAGCTACTGAATACTCCAATTAAGGTTGTACCTCTCTTAGAAACGATTGAAGATTTAGATAACGGACCTACAATTTTAGAAAAGTTTTTACAGCATAGTGTAACACAAGAACGAGCTTCCAAAATAAATTTCAAACAGGAAGTCATGCTTGGTTACAGTGACAGTAATAAAGATGGTGGCACCATTGCAAGTAAGTGGAATTTATATAAAGCCGAACAAAACCTTGCTGCAATAGCTAAAAAACATAATTTTTCATTGTACTTTTTTCATGGAACAGGCGGCACGATTAGTAGAGGAGGCGGAAAATACCACCGTTTTTTAGAAAGCATGCCAATGAATACCGTCAACGGAACGATCAAAATTACTGTTCAAGGAGAATCAATTGCTCAATTGTTTGGAAACCCTCTAACAGCTACGTACAATCTGAATGCATTAACATCGGGTGTGGCCAAACAAACTATTGTCTCAAAAAATAATTTGAATGGTGAAAAACATCCTTTTGAAATTATGGAATTTCTTTCTCGAAAATCGTTTGATCATTATCGGGAGCTGATTGAAACGAGGGGTTTTATCGAATTTTATAGCAAGGCTACTTGTATTGATGTTTTAGAAAAAAGCAAAATTGGTTCAAGACCCGCAAGAAGAACCGGAACAAGAACGCTTACTGATTTGAGAGCTATTCCATGGGTATTCAGTTGGAATCTTTCTAGAATTTCCTTAACCGGATGGTATGGCTTAGGAAATGCCTTAAAAACATTGAAAACTGAAAAACCAAACGATTTTCAACACTTGAAAGAAAATATAAACGATTGGGCTTTTCTCAAATTTTTAATGATTCAAACGGAAACGAATCTCCTTCTTTCAGATACTGAAATAATGAATTTATATGCCAATTTAGACGATACTAACGAGGAACGTGAACTTTTTATGTCGAAAATAATTTTAGAACATGAAAATTGCACGAATTTGCTGGAAGAACTCTTTGGCGAAAAAGCTGCTAATCGACGACAAGGACAGTACGATAATTTAAAATGGAGAAGCGAAAAACTGAAAGTTCTGCACCATTTACATATTCAGTACCTACAAAAATGGCGAGCAATTGCTGATGATTCAAATTATGAAAAAGATAAAATTCTAACAAAATTATTGAGTGTAATTAATTCTTTATCAAGTGGTTTAAAGAACACCGGGTAATTTCTTTAAACCATGATTAAAAAGGTAACCAACCTGCTGAAAATCAATTCTTTTTAATGAAAACGTTTTCGTAGATTTCTTTGTTTACTGATATTTATCATCTTTTTTGAAGCGTAATTATTGGAAATTTGATACATAGAAATTAGAATAAATTATAAATCATATTACCATGAAAAATATTAAAGTCATTCAAGAGCTTCACGATTTAGGAATCACCGGATACCATGAAGTAGTGTACAATCCATCTTATGAAGAATTATTTCAAGCGGAAACCTCTCACATGAGAAAAGGATATGAAAAAGGAGCCTTAACCGATACAGGTGCTGTTGCGGTAAAAACAGGTGTTTTCACAGGTCGCTCACCTAAAGATCGATACATTGTAAAAGATGATGTTACCAAAGACACTATTTATTGGGATGAAAAAGTAAATTTCTCTACCACACAAGCCATCTATCGTGAATTAAAATCATTAGTTTTAAAACAGCTTTCAACATCAAAAAAATTATATGTCGTGGATGCCTTTTGTGGTACAAACCCCGACACTAGACTAAAAGTACGTTTTGTAATGGAAGTGGCATGGCAAGCACATTTTGTAACCAATATGTTCATCAGACCTTCTATTTATGAATTAGAAAATTTTGGCGAACCTGATTTCATTGTCATGAACGGTTCTAAAACTACCAATCCAAACTGGAAAGAACAAGGTTTAAATTCTGAGAACTTTGTAGTGTTTAATTTAACTGAGAAAATCCAAATTATTGGTGGAACTTGGTACGGTGGTGAGATGAAAAAAGGAATGTTTGCCATGATGAATTACTATCTTCCATTGAAAGGAATGGCATCGATGCATTGTTCTGCTAACGTTGGCGAAGAAGGTGATGTAGCCGTATTCTTCGGATTATCAGGAACCGGAAAAACAACTTTATCTGCCGATCCAAAACGTTATCTAATTGGTGACGATGAACACGGATGGGATAACAATGGCGTATTTAACTACGAAGGTGGCTGCTACGCAAAAGTAATTGACTTAAGCGAAGAAAATGAGCCCGACATTTGGAGAGCCATCAAACGCGATGCCTTACTAGAAAACGTGGTTGTGAATGAATATGGTGAAGTAGATTATTACGATCATTCAATTACTGAGAATTCTAGAGTTTCTTATCCAATTTATCACATCAATAAAATTGTATTGCCTTCAAAAGCAGGCCACGCTAAAAAAATAATTTACCTTTCTGCGGATGCATTTGGAGTGTTACCTCCGGTTTCTATTCTTGATGAAGACCAAGCACAATACCATTTCTTGTGCGGATACACTTCTAAATTAGCAGGAACAGAACGCGGAATTACTTCTCCTGAACCTTCTTTCTCTCCGGCTTTCGGCGAAGCGTTTTTAACTTTACATCCAACCATGTATTCTAAAACATTGATTGGAAAAATGAAAGAACACGGAGCAAAAGCATACTTAGTAAACACAGGTTGGAACGGAACCGGAAAACGAATTTCTTTGAAAAACACTCGTGCGATTATTGATGCCATTATCAGTGGCGAAATCGATCAAATGGAAACCAAACACATTCCATTCTTAAATCTAACGGTTCCTACTTCTTTGCCGAATGTTAGCGAAGGAATCTTAGACCCAAGAGATACTTACAAAACAGAAGAAGAATGGGAAGTAAAAGCCAAAGATTTAGCTGCTCGATACATCAAAAACTTTGAGCAATACACGAATACAGAAGATGGCAAACGATTGGTTTACGCCGGTCCGTCTTTAGAAGCCATTTTAGCATAATCAAATGCAATTTTAATTTATCAGAACCCAGTACAATTCGTGCTGGGTTTGGTTTTTAAATAACTTAAAATTAATCCTTACGAGGTTAAAAATCACAAATAAGTAATACCTTTGCAGGCTATTAAAAAAATAATGAGATTACACAGAAATTTAGTTTACACTACCATTGATTCTTTACATGCTATTTTCAACGAAGGAGAATATGCAGATAAAGTAGTGGCACGTGCGTTAAAAAAAGATAAACGTTGGGGAAGTTCCGACAGAAAATTTGTGGCTGAAACCATCTACGAAATCGTACGATGGAAACGATTATATGCTGAAATTGCCGAAGTAAAAGAACCCTACGACCGTGAGGATTTATGGCGAATGTTTGCCGTTTGGGCTGTTTTACGCGGTTATCCAATTCCGGATTGGAGACAATTGGAAGGCACCCCACAACGCAAAATAAAAGGTCGTTTTGACGAATTGTCAAAAATTAGAAAATACAGAGAATCGATTCCCGATTGGATGGATGAATTGGGTGTAAAAGAATTAGGTGAAGCTCTTTGGACCAAAGAAATTGAAGCTCAAAACCAACAAGCTCAGGTTATTTTAAGAGTTAACACCTTAAAAACAACCAAGCAAAAACTGCGTGCGATTTTGATGGATTTAAACATTGAAACCGACTATTTAGATAATCAACCCGATGCCTTGGTTTTAAAAGAACGTGCCAATGTATTTTTAACCGATGCTTTTAAAGAGGGTTTTTTTGAAGTGCAAGATGCCAATTCGCAATTGGTTGCCGCATTTTTGGATGTGAAACCGGGAATGAAAGTGGTTGACACTTGTGCCGGTGCCGGTGGTAAAACATTACACATGGCTTCCTTAATGGAAAACAAAGGACTATTAATTGCCATGGATTTATACGAAAGTAAATTAAAGCAATTAAAACTTCGTGCGAAAAGAAATGGTGCTTTCAACATCGAATACCGTATTATCGACTCAACCAAAGTCATCAAAAAACTTTATGAAAAAGCAGATCGTGTTTTAATCGATGCTCCTTGTAGCGGTTTGGGTGTTTTAAAAAGAAACCCGGACAGTAAATGGAAACTGCAACCGGAATTCATCGATAACATTCGCAAAGTACAAGCGGAAGTTTTAGAAAATTATTCACGAATAGTAAAACCGGGCGGAAAATTAGTTTATGCTACTTGCTCCGTTTTACCTTCTGAAAATCAGGAACAAGTGAAAAAATTCCTGACCACTGAAAACGGTAAAAACTTTACCTTTGTGCAAGATAAAAAAATATTGGCCTCCGATTCAGGGTTTGATGGATTTTACATGGCTTTATTGGAACGAAAAACAGACTAATTTTATGATGAAAAAATACTTTTTATTTGTTCAATTATTTATAGTTGTTGCAGGATTTTCGCAGCAAGCGTATTACAATCCTGTTAATTTAAGTACTAACGGACAAGTTTTAAAAAATCAATTGGCTCAATTGATTTCATCCACCCACGATAATTTTTTGACATACACACCAGGCGTGTGGAATGCTTTGAAAATTGTTGATTTAGACCCTTCCAATTCAAATAACGTTCTCTTGATTTATGGTTGGGAAAATGGAACGGATGGCGATGTATCCAACGATTTATTTCGCAACAAAGAATCCAACGGTGGTAACAACGGCGAATGGAACCGAGAACATGTCTATGCACAATCATTAGGCACCCCTGATTTAGGATCAACGGGACCGGGAGCAGACGCTCATATGCTGAGAGCTTGCGATGTGCAACGAAATAATACGCGTGGCAACAGAAAATTCGCTGCAGGTTCAGGAAATTCTGCAACTACTGGTATCAACTGGTATCCAGGCGATCAATGGAAAGGTGATGTGGCCCGAATCATTATGTATATGTATGTTCGTTATGGAGACCAATGTTTGCCAACAAATATTGGCGTTGGTTCAACCACAGGCACAGGCGACAGCATGATTGATTTATTTCTAACATGGAATGCTCAAGATCCTGTTTCAACCTATGAAGTAAACCGGAACACTTACTTAGGAAATGCCAACAACACGTACGGACAAGGAAACAGAAATCCATTTATTGACAACCCCTATTTGGCCACAAAAATTTGGGGAGGAACTCCTGCTCAAGATATTTGGGGCACCTTATCAACAACTGCTCTAACTGCTTTTGATTTTGTGGTCTATCCAAATCCCACAACCGATCATAAAATAAACATTGATAGCGACGCAGTATTGGATGAAATCATTTTAATCAATGTCAACGGACAAATCATGCAACAAATTCAAAAACCAAGTGCATTGAATCAAACGTATACGATTGATAATTTACCAACCGGTTTTTATTTTCTAAAAGTCACCGCCGATAATCAATCGGTTACTAAAAAAATACTTGTGAATTAAGCGACTTTTTTAATTTATAAAATATATAGCATAGCAACCTTGTTGGGCTTGTTTTTTAAATAAATTTGGGTTTTTCAATGTTTTTAATTCTTTTCTTTTTTTCTTACAAGTTTTAGGTATATTTGTTAAAAAGTATTGTGAGATTTTTTCACAGTCTGTCGTTGTGCGTAATTAACCATAAAGCTAAAAAAAATGAGTTTATTAGAAACTATTATCAACGGAGCCGCAAGTCAATTTGGAAGAGAATTTGGAAGAGCTGGTGCCAACATTCTTTTAAATGGTAAAAATTCTTATACCATTAACGATAATAGGTATGATGGTAGAATAAGTCAAAATGACAATTCAATTGTAAAAGCAATCAAAGAATTAAAAAAAGTTGATTTTGTCAGTCAAAACAAAGCAAATGTTTCAAGATTAATTGATTTAACAAATATTGTTATTGAAAATTTAAAATTTAAAGGAGATGCATCTATGTCTATTTTATCAGACTACGATAATCTTAATAAATTTTACATTGACAAATACGAACACGGCAAAGTATTAATAGATTCTAATTATTCTGATCAAACTCTAGATTTTCTTAATGAAAAAAGAAAACAATATCATGAAGTAGTTGATAAATTTGATAATGATTTAAATACTTTTTTAAACAACAAATATGAATATTATAATTCTAGCAAAAGAACAAAACAAAATGCTTTAAAACGAGCATTTCCATTATGGGGTTTTACTGGTATTCATCATTTTTATTTAAGAGAGAAGTTTTTTGGTGTTTTATCAATATTCGTGTTTTTGCTTTCCATTCCACTTTTTATTTACTTCTTTAATTCAACTGATAAAAATGGAGTGCTAATAATATTCTTGATTATTTCTTGCATATTTTTTCTATTAAATATTATTCACTACTTTTTACTGAGAAATATGTCGGTTGAGAAATTTGATATGGAATACAACAAAGAATATATGATTTATAAAAAAATAGTTAACAAATAACTTCGCACAATAGCCTCCGCTACCGCAAGAATCCTTTCTTGTGGCTTAATCAACAAATAAACTTTTCATACCTTTAAACTTTCCGTTTGGTTTAATATTTCTTCAAATCAAATTAAACTCTTGATTGAACCATAAAAGAGTTTTAGAGCGATGATTTCATGAAGAATTATTTTATATATTTGAAAGAATAAAACGAAACAAACATTCGCGAATATGGCTATTTTGGATGTGTACACGAATGTTTGTGTTGCATAAATACAAGTTGTATGCTGCTTTCTGACAACCTGCAAGGTGCTCTAACAATTTAAAATTTAACATATGGAACGCAAGAAATTTTTATTGACAACGGCAGCAGCAATTCCAGCACTTTTGGTTGGACAAAACTTGACAGCTCAAAAACCAAAAAGACCAAACAAAGGCTTTGTTGTTAAAGCAACCGAAAGCAGATTTGGAGAAAAAACATTATTAGGTGGTAAAAACCCAAATGACATTAAAGTTTCGCAAAAGGACACAAATGGCGACTTGACAATTTTTGAATATACAGGCAACGAGAAAGGAGGACCGCCATTACATATTCATCTGCATCAAGACGAAATTTTTTTTATTGTTCAAGGTGAGTACCTTTTTCAAGTTGGCGAAGACAAACATAATTTAAAAGCGGGAGATACAATTTTTTTACCAAGAACAATTCCCCATGCTTTTGCACAGTTAACCGAAAACGGAAAAATGTTTTTTCTTTTTCAGCCATCAGGAAAAATGGAGGATTTTTTTGGAGAATTAGGGAAACTTAATGCCCCACCGCCACCTGAGCAAGGAGCAAAACTATTTGTAGAACATGACATGAAAATTGTTGGACCACCTTTGAAGTTTTAAAACTTAAATGGGTGAACAGAAAAGCAGCATACAATAGCCGTAACTGTTGCACAACCTCTTCAAAAAATTAAATGTTCATACTACTTGTAAAAAAGACCTCCCTCCGTAACCGCAAGAATGCTTTCGTGTGGTTTAATCAACAAATAAACTTTTGATGCCTTTAAACCTTCCGTTTGGTTCTTAATTTCTACAGGAATTTTTTCTATTTTTGAATCAACTGTAAATTGTCAATTGCAATGATAAATTCATAAGGCAACACTAAATAATTCGTGTGACAACGGCTCAACATTATCTCCTAATTTTCAACGTCCCGAGTTTCAAAAGACAAACTTTTGTATCTTTGAAAAAAGTTTGAAATGACAACAAAAGAAAACATATTAAAAACGCTAAAATCTAATAAGTTGAAGCTTTCGAAATTAGGCATTCGAAATGTTGGCTTATTTGGCTCCTACTTACGCAATGAACAATCAAGCGAAAGTGATATTGATTTACTTATTGATTTTGAACCTGAAAAAGAAAACTTTGACAATTATATGGCGGTATACGATTTGTTTGAGAAAATATTCAAAAACGAAAAAATCGAAGTTGTTACAAAAAATGGATTGAGTCCGTATATTGGTCCAAAAATCTTAAATGAAGTTCAGTATGTCTAAAGAACCACAAGAATATCTTAGACATATTCAAGACGAATGTTTATACATTATTTCAGTTAGCGAGAACTTACTGTTTGATGATTTTATGGAAGATGAAACCTTGAAAAGAGCCATTGTAAGAAGCTTGGAAATAATTGGAGAAGCTTCAAAGAAAATTCCTAATGACTTCAAGTTGAAATGGAATACTATTCAATGGAAAAATATGGCGGGAATGCGTGACCGATTGATTCATGATTATATTGGCGTTAATTACGCAATCGTTTGGGATGTTATCAAAAATAAAATTCCAGATATGCATAAACAAATCTCTGAATTTGTAATTGGAGAATAAAATCAAGCGGTAAAAGTTTGCCGATAACTTTTTCTGAATCCTTTCGTGTGCTTTAATCAACAAATAAACTTTTGAAAAGCAAATAAATTCATCCCTAATGTTAAAAACATTTCTTTTTATTTTTCTAGGCGGAGGAATGGGTAGCGTTTTTCGTTATGGAACTTCGCTACTCACGCAAAAATACGTTCAAAGTTCGTTTCCATGGGCAACATTTATTGTGAATATTATTGGCTGTTTGTTAATTGGAGCATTTATTGGACTCATCGAACGTTGGAATTGGACCAATCACGACATTCGCTTCTTTCTAATTGCTGGATTTTGTGGTGGATTTACCACTTTTTCTGCTTTTGGTATCGAAAGTTTAACCCTTTTTCAAAACAATCAATATCTTTTAGGGGTTACCTATATTTTATTGAGTATAATTTTAGGAATCGCTGCGGTTTGGCTTGGACTTTTTTTAACGAAGTAAAGGCATTTTCATAAAAAAATGTAACTTCGCACCCATGAATGCAAATCAACTAGCCGAAGCCAAAAAATTGCTTCAAGATCCAAAAAAAATTGTCATCATTCCTCATAGAAATCCCGACGGAGATGCTATGGGGTCAACTCTAGCTCTCTATCATTATCTCAAACAATTTCAAAAAGAAGTAATTGTCATTTCCCCAAATGAATTTCCGGTAAATCTGGCTTTTCTTCCGGATTCAGAAAAGGTACTTATTTTTGAAAAAAATAAAGAAACGGCAACGCAACTGTTGCAAGAAGCTACGTTGATTTTTACATTAGATTTTAATGCGTTGCACCGCACCGGCGAAATGGGATTAACTTTAGAAAAACTAAAAGTTCCCTTCATCATGATTGATCATCACGAAGCTCCGGATTCGTATGCAGCGGTAACTTATTCGGATA
>NZ_JBILTE010000088.1:0-11337 GCF_044371705.1 Flavobacterium sp.
TTTACATTTCTTTAAACTGTTTGTAAATTGTTGCTTATTTTTCAATTTTCCACTAATTTTTATTCGATTTTAATTCTACAACAAGTAAATCTGATTATTTTTGTCACATAATATAAAAAGTAAACACTCAATGAAAAAAATTCTTAGTATCGTTTTAATAGTCGTTGCCATCGTCGCTTGCAAAAAAGAAGAAGCGAAAGTTGTAGCAGAAGCAGCTCCTGAAAAATTTCAATCTTTTGGTGATTCCATTTCAGCAGAAGGAGCCATTACCAAAGAAGAATTGTTTGCAAAATTTGAAAATTTAAAAGAAGGTGATACCGTTGAAGTAAAATTCAGATCGGAAATTAAAGATGTATGCCAGAAAAAAGGTTGCTGGATGAACATGGATTTAAGTAACGATAAAAACACCTTTGTACGTTTTAAAGATTACGGATTTTTCATGCCTCTAAATGCTGCCGGAAGCGAAGCTATTGTCAACGGTAAAGCATTTATTTCTGTTGAAACGGTAGATGAACTGAAACATTATGCGAAAGATGCCGGTAAATCACAAGCAGCAATCGACTCAATCACCGAACCTAAAGTTTCTTACTCGTTTTTATCAAACGGGGTGCTAATTAAAGAATAATGGAAAAAGTACTTCTTCTAACTTTTGCTACATTGTTTTTGATTGGTTGCCAACAAACGAAGGAAACCAAACAGGATGAAAAAGTGACAACAAAAGATACTGTTGCAAAAAAGTCATTCGACATGTATGAAATGTCTGAAATGGCTTTATTGATGGAGCAAATGTATGTGGACAATCAACGGTTAAAGGAACGACTTGAAAAAGGCGAACCTGCCGGAGAATTTCCTTCGCACTTTGCAAAAATTCACAGTGCAATAATGACCGATTCTACTGAAAACGATGATTTCTTTAAAAAACAAGCAAAAGTGTTTTTAGAGGCACAAGAATTGATTTACAAAGAACCCGCCAAAGCAAAAGAACACTACAGCAATGCAATTCAAGCTTGTATAGCTTGCCACGAAGTGAAATGCAGCGGACCGATTGTTCGTATAAAAAAATTACAACTAAACTAACAAATAGCTTTTTTTGAAAAGAGAAATAATTGTGACTTCCGATGGATCAACATCCATTTACCTCCCGGATTGGGATGAAAGTTATCATTCCAAACACGGAGCTATTCAAGAAGCTCAACACGTATTTATTAAAAACGGATTGTCTCTTTTCAAAGGACAATCCGTTTCCGTTTTAGAGATTGGTTTCGGTACTGGTCTAAACGCTTTTATCACTTTTCTGGAAAGCAAAAAAACAAACCAGTCCATTGAATATGTGGGAGTAGAAGGTTTTCCTTTAGCAGCTGATGAAGTGCTGCAAATGAATTACGTGCAGCAATTAAATGCCGATGAATGGGAATCGGAATTTAAACAAATGCACGAAGCTGAATGGGAAAAACCTGTAACAATAGATGCGCACTTCCGACTAATTAAGCGTAAACAAATGTTTGCAGCAATTACCGATGTAAATCAATTTGACTTAATTTATTTTGATGCTTTCGGCTATCGAGTGCAACCCGAATTGTGGAGTGTTGAAATTTTTACTAAAATGTATACTGCTCTCAAATCAGGAGGAATATTGGTTACCTATGCATGCCGTGGACCCATCAAAAGAGCCATGATTGAAGCAGGTTTTCAAATTAAAAAATTAGCCGGACCTCCGGGGAAAAGGGAAATGTTGCGAGGGAGAAAAGAGTAATATTTATTCTTTTGACAATTATTGGAATTTGGAATTTTAGTATTGGAATATAAAAAGAAAAGCGATGCACAAAATAATGGATTACACCATCTACGGTGAGGAAATGCAATATGTAGAAATCAATTTGAGTTCATCCGAATCAGTTGTTGCCGAAGCCGGCGGTTTTATGATGATGGAAGACGGAATTCAAATGAAAACCATTTTTGGCGAAGGTACCGATGCGGGCGGAATCATGGATAAAATTTTCTCTGCGGGAAAACGGTTACTCACAGGAGAAAGTTTATTTATGACTTTGTTTCAAAACACTTATCCGAACCAACGTAAAATTTCTTTTGCCTCTCCGTATCCGGGAAAAATTTTACCAATCGACTTGAATGCTATTGGCGGCCGATTCATTTGCCAAAAAGATGCCTTCTTATGTGCCAACCAAGGTGTGAAAATAGGCATCGAATTTTCAAGAAAATTAGGTCGCGGACTTTTCGGAGGTGAGGGTTTCATCATGCAAAAATTGGAGGGTTCGGGACTTGCTTTTGTACATGCCGGCGGAACCATGGCAAAAATTGAACTACAACCCGGACAACTAATTAAAGTTGACACCGGTTGCATCGTGGGTTTTACGCAAAATGTAGACTACGATATTCAATTTGTAGGAGGAATAAGAAATACTATTTTTGGTGGCGAAGGTCTGTTTTTTGCCACATTGAAAGGTCCCGGAACTGTCTATATTCAATCACTTCCTTTTAGCAGATTAGCAGGTAGAGTCTGGGCTGCGGCTCCTCAAGGAGGCGGCAAACACAAAGGCGAAGGAAGCTTGTTAGGAGGTTTGGGCAACTTGTTAGATGGAGATAATCGTTAATTTTATACTAATTAACTCTTAAAATAAAATTTTCATTAGATAAAATTTAATAAATTTGATTTATCCTAAACTTAGTATTAACCTACTTAAAAATCGATTATGACAAGTACCATGTTTGCTTACTCGAAGAAAATTCTTGAAAGCGTTAGTTTTGATCCTAATCTGTTCCGTAAAGAACTTAAAAAAGCACTAAAATCGCTTTTGCCTTATGAAATTGAGCAATTAAGAGATTGGTTGCTACGTTTTACGGAAGAAAAACCCGAATTGCGAAGTTGTTTAATTTATGTCAACCCATAAAACTAAAGGAGCCTAAATAGCTCCTTTTTTGTTTAACAAATCTAACTATTATTTCTTTTGAAGCGGGCTAATAATTTGAATGTCCTGAAATGTAATTGCTCCTCTAACGACTCCGGAAATGACATTTCGCAAAGCTTCTATAATGTGAATCTTTAATTCGCTTTTTGGATAAATTAAACTCACCTCTCGTGCAGGTTTTGGGTCTTTAAAGTGTTTGAGTTTGCTTTTATTTTTGTCATTCAAATCTAATGTATGCAAATAAGGTAAGAGTGTGGTTCCTAAACCTTCATCAGCCAATTTTATTAAGGTCTCAAAACTTCCACTTTCAATGTGAAAATTAAAATTGCCATCACTAACAGCATTGTTTTTACATAAATTTAAAATGCCGTCTCTAAAACAATGTCCATCCTGTAAAAGCAAAAGTTCATTCAGATTCAAGTCGGAAACTTCAATTTCATTTTTGATGTTTATACTATGATTATCGGGTATGTAAGCCACAAATGGCTCATAATACAATACTATTTCTTTGATTTTTGGTTCTTCTAGCGGCGTTGCTGCAATCGCCGCATCCAAATGACCGTTATTTAATTTCGTAATAATTTCATCGGTATTCAACTCTTCAATAATTAAGTTCACCTTCGGATATTTTTTGATAAAATTGTTCAAAAACATAGGGAGCAACGTTGGCATCACTGTTGGAATGATCCCAATTCGAAAATCACCCCCAATAAATCCCTTTTGTTGATGTACAATGTCCTGAATTCGATCCGCTTCATTCACAATATTTTTGGCTTGGCTGACAATTTTCTGACCTATATCTGTCAGCTGAATAGGCTTTTTACTTCGGTCAAAAATTTGTATTCCTAGCTCTTCCTCAATTTTTTGAATTTGCATGCTTAAAGTAGGTTGTGTCACAAAACACTTTTCGGCAGCATAGGTGAAATTTTTATGTTCTGCTACTGCTAATACGTATTG
This sequence comes from Flavobacterium sp., assembly GCF_044371705.1. GTDB lineage: Bacteria > Bacteroidota > Bacteroidia > Flavobacteriales > Flavobacteriaceae > Flavobacterium. The sequence goes on from NZ_JBILTE010000088.1 coordinate 3,882, forward strand.
GAGTTGGGTGATGGTCATATAAATAGTAAATTTTGATACAAAGATAAAAACTATCGATTTTTCTGATGCTATAATCCCTTTATTTTTTGTATATTTAAAAGTACCAATTTTAAAAATTAAGAAAATGAAAACCAACAGTTTAGGCTTAGAGTTCAAAAAAGCCGAAGTTTTAGCAGCCGAATTAAACATTTTACTCGCCAATTTTCAAGTGTACTATCAAAACTTAAGGGGCTTACATTGGAATATTAGGGGGAAACGCTTTTTTGACTTACATGTTAAGTTTGAAGAATTGTACAATGATAGTCAGTTAAAAATTGATTTGATAGCAGAGCGGGTGCTGACTCTTGGAAGCACGCCTTTGCACACTTTTGAAGATTATATTAAAAACAATAAATTGTTTGTAGGGCGGGACATTTCAAATGATGAAGCTGCAGTGAATTTGATTGTCAATTCACTAACCCAGTTACTAAAAATTGAACGCGTTATATTAAAACAGTCAGAAGAGGCAGCAGATGAAGGCACCAACTCAATGATGAGCGATTTTATAAAGGAACAAGAAAAAACAATCTGGATGATGAAAGCATGGTTAGAAGAAGAAATGTAGTTAAAATTTAATTAAAATTAACAAATTTTTTAGTTTTTAGAGTTGTTATATACTAATTTCGTACTCATGAAATTGAGTATATCTTTTGTTTTATTATTATTCCTAACATTTCTATCATTACCAACTATTATTGGTTATTTGAATAGCGATACTGATATTTCCATGGTTTACAGCATGTCTGAAGAAGAAGAATTCCAAGAAACACTAACTTTTAAAGAAGCAATCAAAACCAAAAAAAATATTTTCCCTCTTTGTTATGAATTGCAATCTACTAAAAGAATAATCTGTGAAAACCACATCCAATACGATGATGTTTTAGAGGAGATATTTTCTCCACCACCAAACCTTTACTAATGATTTTAGGAATTTTATCTAAAGATTCCGGTAATTTATTAATCATTAGTATAAGAAGGTAAATGACAAAAAAAATTAATCTTTTGGCACACCTGAAATCTGACTTTGCGTCGGGTTTGGTCGTGTTTTTAGTAGCTCTTCCGCTGTGTTTAGGAATTGCTTTAGCATCCGGAGCTCCTCTTTTTTCCGGAATTATCTCTGGTGTAATTGGAGGTATTGTGGTAGGATTTTTAAGTAAATCACATATTAGTGTAACCGGACCGGCTGCGGGTTTAACAGCAATAGTATTAACAGCTATAACCGATTTGGAAGCATATGAAGTATTTTTAACCGCCGTCATTATCGCCGGTTTATTGCAATTGCTTTTAGGTTTTCTTAAAGCAGGTAGTATTTCCAATTATTTTCCTACCAATGTAATCGAAGGAATGTTGGCAGGTATTGGAATTATTATTTTCTTAAAGCAAATACCCCATGCGGTGGGATATGATAAAGTTTCCGAAGGAGATACCTCCTTTTTTGAAAAAGGTGGTTCAAACATGATTACAACAATAGTTGATGCTTTTAATTACATCAATTATGGGTCTATAATTATTACTATCATTGCTTTGATTATTTTAATAGTTTGGAATAAAATACCGGCTTTAAAAAACTTGAAACTGGTGCCAGCAGCTTTAATTGCGGTTTTTTCGGGGATTATTTTGAATGAAATTTTTATTAGAACCGGCAGTTCCCTGCAGGTTTCAAAAGATCATTTGGTGGCTTTGCCGGTTCCGCAATCAATTGAAGAATTTAAAGCAATGTTTGTTTTGCCCGATTTTTCAGTGGCAACTTTAACAAGTACCAAAGTATGGATTGTTGGAATTACCATTGCTATTGTTGCCTCAATCGAAACTTTATTATGTATCGAAGCATCCGATCGAATGGATCCGCAAAAAAGATTTACCAATACGAATGTAGAGCTAAAAGCTCAGGGAATTGGTAATTTATTAAGTGGATTAATTGGTGGATTGCCCATGACCTCTGTGGTAGTAAGGTCGTCTGCAAATGCCAGTGCAGGAGCAAAAACAAAAGCTTCCACCATAATTCATGGCTTACTTTTAATGGTTAGTGTTTTGACAATAGCACCTTTTTTAAATAGAATTCCATTGGCTACATTAGCAGCAATTTTGCTATTAATTGGATATAAGTTAGCCAGACCGGCTATTTTTAAACATTTCTTAGAAAAGGGGAAATACCAATATTTACCATTTTTAGCAACTGTCATTGCTGTAGTTCTCCTTGATTTATTAAAAGGGGTTGCATTAGGTATGCTAATTAGTATCTTCTTTGTTTTAAGAGGAAATTTCAAAAGAGCCTATTCATTCAGAAAAGAACAGTACCACGATGGCGATGTTATTCACATTGAGTTAGCACAAGAAGTTTCCTTCTTAAATAAAGCAGCAATAAAAAATACCTTAAAAAACATTCCTGATAATTCAACTGTTGTAATAAATGCTTCAGATACAGTTTATATTGCACATGATGTGCTGGATTTAATTGAAGAATTTAAAGAAATTAGAGCGGTAGAAGAAAATATAAATGTTAAATTAGTAGGTTTTAAACATGCTTACAATTTGGACAATACAGAAGAAGGTCAGCACGTATCCGTTAAACATACCAATCAAAAAAAAGAAAAATAAATTATGAGTGAGTTTTATAAAAAAATACTAGACAACAATAAAAAGTGGGTTGAAAGCAAATTAGAATTGGATTCTGATTATTTTAAAGATTTATCGAAAGGACAGAACCCACCACTACTATGGATTGGTTGTTCAGATAGTAGAGTGCCGGCAAATGAAATCATTGGAGCAGCTCCCGGAGAGGTTTTTGTCCACAGAAATATTGCAAATATGGTCATCCATTCCGACATGAATATGTTGAGTGTTTTGGATTACGCTGTAAATGCCTTAAAAGTAAAACATGTAATTGTTTGTGGACATTATGGTTGTGGTGGAGTAAAAGCAGCAATGGGCAATAGCTCAATTGGGGTTATTGACAATTGGATTCGCCACATTAAAGACGTGTATCGTTTTCATCATGATGAATTAGATAGTATAAGTGATGAAACAGATCGATTCAATAGGTTTGTTGAATTAAATGTAAAAGAACAAGTGTATGATTTAGCCAAAACTTCTATTGTTCAATCGGCTTGGAAGCAGGGACAAGATTTGACCATTCATGGTTGGGTATATGGCTTAAATTCAGGTTATGTGACCGATTTGGGTGTGAACTTCAAAAACAACGATGAATTAGATGAAGTATATCAACTTAAATTCTAACTGATTTTAAGAAGAAATAAATTTACTGAAGAATGTTAAAAAAAGTGTAGAAAGATATAGATTCTTGCTACACTTTTTTTATTTTTGCCGCTTCATGGGAAAAATAAGTACACTTTTACTCGGTTTTTTTATTTTTTTGAACGTTACAAAAGTAATAGGTCAAAATGATTCCATCCCTGCAACTCCTAAATTAGAAGTAGTTAAAGATACTTTAACTTCATTAGAAGATGTTCCGCAAATTATCCAATTTGAACCTTTAACACGAATTGATTCGAGCAGAATTTACAATCCCCAACGTGATCCAAAAAGATTGTGGTATAATACAGGAATGTATGCAGTAACGGCTTTAGGAGCATTTGGACTTTTGTGGATTGCACCGGAGAGTATATCTAAATGGGATAAAGAGGAAATAAAAGAAGAAGGGTTGCTTAAAAAGTGGAAAGAAAATGTAAAAGCCGGTCCCGTTATAGACGAAGATGATTTTGTAATGAATTATATTATCCATCCATGGGCAGGAGGAGTCTATTATATGTCAGCCCGAGGAAGTGGTTACAAACCTTGGGAATGTGTCACTTATTCTTTTTTAATGTCAACGTTTTTTTGGGAATATGGCGTGGAAGCTTTTGCAGAAATACCCTCCATTCAAGATTTAATTATTACTCCTGTAATAGGTTCTGCTGCAGGCGAAGCCTTTTTTATTGCTAAAAGATCTATCATTAAAAATGATCGAAAAATATTGAAGTCAAAAGCTTTAGGTAATACAACTCTTTTTATAATGGATCCATTCAACGAATTATTAGACATCTTTGGGTATAAAACGAAAAATAAAATAGAAGCGTATTCTAATCTAGTGCCTTTATCGTCTAATCCTTATTCTAGACAATTTACCTATGGTTTTCATGTTGTTATAAAGTTTTAAACCCTATTATGAATCCAAATTCTCATTAAAGGATGAGGGAAGTATCTTTGGGATAAATTTGATTAAAATAGGTAACAGCAAACTACCTCCCGGCAATAAAAAGATTGTTAAAGAAGGAATGGTTTTGCAAACATCTAATAGTTGCTTCCGTACTTTTTTCTTTTCCTGAGTATCCAACTCACGTTGTGTGGATAAAGCCAAAAGAATCAGTAATTCTTTGCTTTCAGACAATTCTTTTTGCAAACGCTTTTTATTCCTAGTAATCAAAGTCACTACACTTTGTGTTGTTTGATCATAAAAATGCTTGATAGGATTTGAATAATTGAAAAAGGGAATGTCTTTTTTGTTTGCCGTGATAAACGAATCAAGTGTAAAGAGACTTTCCATAATGTAGTTTTGGTCTAAAGCTAGCAAATCCCCTAGTTCATGTAAAAATTCTGATTCTTTAGCGTCCATAATTCGGTCAGTCCATATTGCCATAGCAGCTAAATCCAGTAAATAGTATTTTTCGAGATTTGTTTGCAGCGAATCTAAATTCAAGACCCGAAGACTTTCAACTTTTTTGTTCGAAAATTTGGTATAACGCACTGATGTTTCAAAAAGTTTAATCAATAAATCATCATAGTTTGTTTTTGAAGTTTTTGCATTTAATGCCAGCGAAATCAAACCAACGATGGTTTCTTCAATTTTTTGAATATAGTTTTTATTTAATTCTTCTTGTAACAAAAAATTTTGAAAGGCCAAAACATCAATAAACAGGAGAGCATTGGTTACTAAATGAGAAAAATTCTTAATGAAAATATTTTCATTGGTTTGAACTCGTTCGTTTATTATTTTCTCTAATTTAGTAGACGGACTTTCATGCGGAAGTATTTTCTTCAAGAACGAAAATCCGCTGGAATGCAAAGAATCATAAAACTTCAGTGCCAACAGAATGAAATGTTCCTTTGATGGTTGCTTTTCAGTTAACTGATAAATACCGAAAAGACTATTAAATAAAGCTACTTTTGAAACTTCTTCCGAAGTCCATTTTCCTATGGGTAGGTTTTCATGTGTGTCAATTCGAACCACATGTCCGTATATATATCCTGTATCTCGGGTTCTACAATAAAAATCCTTGCTATCATAGGGATAGGGTGAATTCTGCGAGTAGTATTTGCTCAAAAATTTATCGATCCAACCTTGAGCAGAGGGATTAATCATGCGTTTCTTTTTTTTGCAAAGCTAAGTTTTTTTAAAGCAAAAATTCCCAAAAATTACTTTGGGAATTTTAGTAGATTTTTATTTGTAATAGGAGAAGGTTTGATTATTCTCAATAGTTAATAGCGTCTCGTAAATGAGTTTAATTACATTTTCTACATCATCCCGATGAACCATTTCTACGGTAGTGTGCATATATCTTAAAGGCAAAGAGATTAAAGCGGAGGCAACACCACCATTACTGTAAGCAAATGCATCAGTATCGGTGCCCGTAACTCTTGAGGATGCCAATCGTTGAAAAGGAATTTTATTGGTTTCGGCAGTTTGAATAATTAATTCTCTTAAGTTATTTTGAACTGCTGGAGCATAGGTAATAACCGGACCTTTTCCAATTTGAGTCTCACCCTCAATTTTTTTATCAATCATCGGAGTAGTGGTGTCGTGACAAACATCGGTTACAATCGCTAAATTGGGATGGATGGTTTTAGTGATCATTTCTGCTCCACGTAAACCTACTTCCTCTTGAACGGAATTGGTTATGTATAATCCGAAAGGTAGTTTTTTCTTGTTCTCATGCAGTAATCGGGCAACTTCCGCAATCATAAATCCGCCCATTCGGTTGTCAATAGCTCGGCATACAAATTTATTTTCGTTGAGTACCATAAATTCATCCGGGTAAGTAATTACACAACCTACATGTACACCCAATTTTTCAACTTCCTCTTTCGTGGTGCAACCTAAATCTACAAATAGATTGTCAATGCGAGCGGCTTCTTCCTTTCCTCTGTTTCTTGTGTGTATGGCTGGCCAACCAAAAACTCCTTTAACAATGCCTTTTTTAGTATGTATATTTACCCTTTTAGAAGGGGCAATTTGATGATCCGATCCGCCATTTCTAATCACATAAATCAATCCGTTATCTGTGATGTAGTTTACATACCATGAAATTTCATCAGAGTGACCCTCAATAACTACTTTATAAGGAGCATCTGGATTAATAACGCCAACAGCTGTTCCATAGGTGTCGGTTATAAAGGTGTCAACATACGGTTTGATATAATTCATCCATAATTTTTGACCTTCTGATTCGTACCCGGTAGGGGAAGCATTATTCAAATAATTTTCTAAAAAAGTTAAAGAGGATTTTTTTAGTATGGTTTTTGCTGACATGAGATATATTTTTTGCTAAAATATAAATTAGTACGCACACTATTATGAATATTCTATATTTTTGGAACATATATTTAGACGCAATGAAAACTGTAAATAGTTTATTTCTATTACTATTATTTTCTGTGACCCTTTCTGCCCAGCAAACACAGAAAGACTCTACTCAAATTTATTATCTTATTGGTAATGATTCCATACTTCGCACTTCCCTTGAATTAGACGAGGTGGTGTTAACAGGTGTTAAAAAAGACAAGGATGATGAAGAGAGAAAAAAGTTTTTATTACTACAGCGACGTGTGCTAAAAGTGTATCCATATGCCAAAACAACAGCAGATAATCTCATCATGCTACAGAAGAACATGGCAAAACTTAAATCTGAAAAAGAAAAGAAGCGATATTATAAAATTGTTGAGAACTACCTGGAAAACGAATTTGAAGGGCAACTAAAAAAATTATCTCGTAAAGAAGGACAGATTTTGGTGAAACTTATTTATAGACAGACGGGTAAAACTACCTATGAATTAATAAAAGAACTAAAAAGCGGATTTAAGGCTTATGTGTCCAATAATACTGCGAAAATGTTTGATATAAGTTTAAAGGAACAATACAATCCATTTGACGTTACAGAGGACTTTTTGATTGAAAGTATTTTAATTATAGCTTTTAATGAAAGTCGATTAGTCAAACAACCGCCTGCGAACGACATCAATTATGCTGAACTTTCCGCAGTGTGGAAAGAAAAAATTGAAAAATCAAAAGCAATCAAAGCAGCGAGAGAAGCTAATTCGTCCAATTAATTTTGAGTAGCCATTTCCCGCTACCTGCCTGCCGGCAGGCAGGTCCATTCCAAGTCCGTTTGTTGGGTTTGGTTCGGCTAAGCTCTGCCAATAG
>NZ_JBILTE010000246.1:0-3228 GCF_044371705.1 Flavobacterium sp.
CGGTTTTCAGCGAACCCGTTTTGTGTCTTTTTCGTCCCTTTCGGGAAAAATGTCACACAACGATTTGCAAATTGGCGATGGCCGCGAAACCGAAGCACTAAACTGCAAAATTATTACAAATTTATAAAAGAAATACGAACTTCCAAATTAGCACTGAAATAGCGGCTATCGCCAATTTGCTGTTATTGGCTGATGCATCAGTATGATTTGCTATGGCATTGCATTGCAATTATTCATGCGTCATAAAAACAGTCAACTTTCAGAAATGTATATGCGTCACAAAACTTGTCGCTGCAATGCTTTAAAAAGTAAAAGTATTACAATTTTCTTGTCACACAAAAAAACGGTTTTAAGTGCGTTGCTTTACAAATTTTAAAAAATATTTTACGAAATGTTCTTCATAAAAGTTTGTCAAAAAGTCTATAAACATTGATCGTCAGAGATTTTTAAAAACAATTCTTTCGTATTATGGTCGTCAAAAGAGTGGTCGTCAAATATTTTTTAAAACTATGCTTTCACATTATGGTCGTCAAAAGTGTTGTCGTCAAACGCATGCAAAACAAAATATTTTTAAAATTTGTAAACTTTTCAAACGCTGGATTCATGTGATTTTCGATAAAGATTTCACTCAACATTCGATTAAAAACACATTTGTCAAAAGTCGTGCGTGGGAAAAAGCGTTTTTTTAAACAATTGGGTCATTTAAGTTCTGCGCAACGAAATGAAAAAAACAATGGTCAACTTGAAAAAGTCATTAAAAAATTATGGCGTTTTTTTTCTTTAGAAGTCCTAAATACTTTTACTTTTTGAGTCGCACTGCATTTGCCAATAACGTTTTCGGGCTTGGCGAAGGTGGCGATTTTCACCACAAATGTTGATGCGGAGAACCAACATTTGATTAACCACAAATGTGTCTGCGGAGCACTGATCCGCCACTTTTGCCAAACCCGTGTTACCTGCTGGTGTTTCTGTCGTGTTAATAGTCATTTGTGTATTTGTATTTCTGTATAACAATCATTCTACCCGTCTTATCTAATACTCCCACAAGATTGTTAAATGAATACTTGCTGTTCAATTCTTAATTTTGTTAAATGATTGAATTTTAAAGTCAGGAAGTGGTGATTTTGACTAGTATAAAAATGGCAAATGCAAGTGAATATAGTTTTTAATTTTATAAGATTATATCTTTTTTGTTTTGATTGATACACTACAAGCACCAAAATAGCCTAAGGCGTTTTTGTCTGACTTGTTTAAATTCAAGATATTTCCTCTTATTTTCCCAGGCGGCACATCACCAGAAACTGGAGATGATGCTGTTAAATTGAATATGGAGTAATAGTAATTATGCATTTGCTCAGAGATATTTAGTTGATGCATTCTTGCTATGTCTCCTGTAACCACAGGAAAATTATCAAATGGCAAATAGTTAATTAGAGGTTGTCCGTTGAAAAAGTCATCTTTTTGTATGGCTCTATAAATGTTTCCAGGTGAAGGATTTATCATTAATTGCTCGTTTATAAACAATTGCCATAAATAGAAGTTTCTTTCATTCAAAGGATCAGTTGTGTTTACTGTGATAAAATTACCTTCTGGACTACCTAAAGTAGAAGGGAAATAATTTACCGTAAGACTATCTATAGCAGCACCTCCTGCTTTCAGAGTTTCATAAGCATTGTATTCATCTCCTTCATAGTTTATGATTAACTTATAAGTTTTGTTGGTTGCTGCAATAAAACTACTCCTGTAAACACCATTTTCGATATGATTATATGTGTATGTATTTGTTCCATCATTTACCATAACGATTGCGTTTGTTACTGGCAGTGGATTACTATTGCCTGTATAATTAGCGGAAAGGCTGAGCTTTAATTCTTGCTGATTTATAACAGTGTCAAGACCCCATAGAATATTCCCTTCTACAACTAGTTTGGGACTGGTATTTTTTAAATCTAAATTAATTTCTTTTTCGCAAGAAGTAAAAACAGTAGCTATTGCTACCAAAAGACAGATTGTTTTTATTAATTTCATGTTTTTATTATTTAAAATTTAAACTCGTAACTAATGCTTGGTACTAAACCAAAATAGGTAAGCTTATATGCCTTGTTATTTCCTGTTCCTAATCCAGTTTCACTATTGTTATTTGTCAAGGTTTCTTTGAAGGTAATATTTGCGGCATTTTGGCGGTTATACACATTGTAAATACCAAATATCCATTGACTTTTCCACCGTTTTGTTTGTTTACCTTTTAACGTTGCTGCAATATCCAATCTGTGATAATCGGGCAATCGATGGGCATTGCGTTCGCTATATTCTGGTATAGAAAGTCCGTTAAATGAGTATTTTGATTCAGGGTAGGTAGCTGGTCTGCCTGATTGGTAAATGAAATTTGCAGCAATAGACCATTTCTCCGAGATTTTATAGTTTCCAGTAATGGCAATATTGTGAGGCTTGTCATAATTTGTTGAATAGTACGCTCCATTATTGATGCCTTCCCCACCATCGATTCCTGGCGTTCTGCGTTCGGTTTTTGACAATGTATAGCTTATCCATCCCGTAAATCTTCCTTCACTTTTCTTTACCATAAATTCCAAACCATACGAACGTGCATTACCATTTAGTAGAATTGTTTCTGGTGAATTGTTTAAAATAGGTGAAGCACCATCAATAAAATCAAATTGGTTTTGCATCCATTTGTAGTATGCTTCTACACTAAATTCAAATATATTATCCTTAAAATTTCTGAAATAGCCCGTAGCAATTTGGTCAGCCACTTGGGGTTTAATAAATGTAGAACTTGGCGTATAGATATCCAATGGAGTTGGAGAAGTTGCAGTAGAAAGCAAATGAATATACTGGTACATTCGGTTGTAACCCAATTTGATGCTCGACACTTCATTTACTTGATAATTCAAACTGAGGCGTGGTTCAAAGCCAAAAGAATTGTTTAAGAGTTCATTTTTTCTATAATTCTTGTAGGATGAAATGGTTCCTTTCTCATAATTATTGATGACTGGATTATAAACAACCGGATTCCCATTCTCGTAAATTGGAATGGAGTCGTTCGCCATTTGAGCGAATTGAGATATTCTTAATCCATACATTAGTGTAAGTCTGTTAGAAATTCGGTAATCGTCCTGTAGGTATGCATAATTCTCTATAGCCCTTTTTTCCTTATAATTGGTCGGATTAATTGTAGAATTTGCTCCAAAAGGTTTAATATTTCCTGGA
>NZ_JBILTE010000003.1:0-37232 GCF_044371705.1 Flavobacterium sp.
GAGATAGTATAACCGTTGCTCCGGCAATGACATTATCGGATTCTACCTTCCAGAAAATGCGTGATATGGCCATTTTGATGATGCGTAGCATTGGAAATTTTGCAGGCGGTTGTAATGTTCAGTTTGCCGTTTCCCCTGATGATAAGGAAGATATTGTGGCAATTGAAATCAACCCACGTGTTTCGCGTTCATCTGCATTAGCTTCCAAAGCAACGGGTTATCCAATTGCTAAAATAGCAACAAAGTTGGCACTTGGTTATCATTTAGATGAATTGAAAAATCAAATTACCAAATCAACCTCTGCTTTATTTGAACCAACTTTAGATTATGTCATTGTAAAAATTCCACGTTGGAACTTTGATAAATTTGAAGGAGCCGACCGTACTTTAGGTTTGCAAATGAAATCAGTGGGTGAGGTAATGGGCATTGGACGGTCGTTCCAAGAAGCTCTTCACAAAGCCACACAATCATTAGAAATCAAAAGAAATGGTTTAGGAGCTGATGGAAAAGGTTATAAAAACTACGAGCAAATAATTGAAAAATTAACATTTGCCAGTTGGGATAGAGTGTTTGTTATTTATGATGCCATTCAAATGGGAATACCGTTGAGCAGAATTCATGAGATTACAAAAATTGACATGTGGTTCTTGAAGCAATACGAAGAATTACATTTATTGGAAAAGGAAATTTCGAAATATAAAATTGATACGCTTCCCAAAGAATTTTTATTAGAAGCTAAACAAAAAGGTTTTGCCGACCGACAAATTGCTCACATGATGGGTTGCTTGGAAAGTCAAGTGTATAAAAAGAGGGAAGAATTAGCAATCAATAGAGTTTATAAATTGGTTGATACTTGTGCGGCAGAATTTAAAGCAAAAACTCCTTATTATTATTCAACTTTTGAAGCTGCGATTGAAACCGCAGACGGTCAAGTGTATGTGGATAACGAAAGTGTTGTAACCGATAAGAAAAAAGTTATTGTTTTGGGATCAGGTCCAAACCGAATTGGTCAAGGAATTGAGTTTGATTATTCTTGTGTTCACGGGGTTTTAGCAGCAAAAGAATGTGGCTATGAAACCATCATGATTAACTGTAATCCGGAAACTGTTTCAACCGATTTTGATACTGCAGACAAATTATATTTTGAACCCGTATTCTGGGAACATATTTACGACATCATTCGACATGAAAAGCCGGAAGGAGTAATAGTTCAGTTGGGCGGACAAACCGCTTTAAAATTAGCCGAAAAATTAGACCGGTACGGAATTAAAATTTTAGGAACCAGTTTTGATGCATTGGATTTAGCTGAAGATAGAGGACGTTTTTCTGAATTACTACAAGAGTTAAAAATTCCATTCCCTCAATTTGGTGTAGCAGAAAATGCAGATCAAGCTTCTGCTTTAGCGGATATATTAGATTTCCCATTGTTGGTAAGGCCTTCCTACGTTTTAGGAGGTCAAGGGATGAAAATCGTTATCAATAAGCAAGAATTAGAGGAACATGTGATTGACTTATTGAAAAGCATTCCGGGAAATAAATTATTGTTAGACCATTATTTGGATGGTGCGATTGAAGCAGAAGCGGATGCTATTTGTGATGGTGAAAATGTGTATATCATAGGAATTATGGAGCATATTGAACCTTGTGGAGTGCATTCGGGCGATAGTAATGCAACATTGCCACCATTTAATTTAGGCGAATTTGTCATGCAACAAATTAAGGATCACACACATAAAATTGCTTTGGCTCTTAAAACGGTAGGTTTAATTAATATTCAGTTTGCCATTAAAGATGATACGGTTTATATTATTGAAGCAAATCCGAGAGCTTCCAGAACAGTTCCTTTTATTGCAAAAGCTTATGGCGAACCCTATGTGAATTATGCGACGAAAGTAATGCTAGGCGAAAACAAAGTCACGGATTTTACTTTTAATCCGCAGTTGAAGGGATATGCCATCAAGCAACCTGTGTTTTCTTTCAGTAAATTTCATGGAGTGAATAAAAAACTTGGACCGGAGATGAAATCAACCGGTGAAAGTATTTTGTTTATTGAAGATTTGAAGGATGATCAATTTTACGAATTGTATTCCAGACGTAAAATGTACTTAAGCAAATAAGTAAAAAAGTCCCAATCGGGACTTTTTTATTTTAGAAGAAAATGGAGTGAAACGTTCACTTTTTTGGAGACCTTTTTACTCACCACACTTGGAATTTCAATAGCATAATCATCGCAATTCAATACAAAATTAGATTTAATTTCAATGCCACTATCTACTTTTTTAATTGCAGCGTTAATTGAAATTTCTTTTGATTTCCCATGGAGTTCCAAAGTTCCTTTAATTGTAAAGGATTTACCTGTTTTATCAATTGTAGAAAGATCAAAGTTTTCAATTTTACCTTTAAAAGTTGCTTTTGGGTATTTGTCACTTTCTACATAACTTTCATTATAATGCTCTTCCATTAAAGCAATTTTGAAACGGAAACCTTTTTGTAAGGCCAAAGCAGCAATTTCTCCCGTTTTGGTGTTTAAAACACACGATACACTTTCGTTCTTGGCTTTTACTTCTTCAAAAGAAGGAACAGAAGCTTCAAAAACCATTTGCCCCGTTTTGGTTATCATTTTATCTTGGGCAACCATTGATCCCACTGATAAAATAAAAAATAAGAGTATATATTTTTTCATAAGTTCAATTATTAAAGTGGAAAGTCTTCATTTTGCCACTCGATGATTTGATTAATTTGGGTTTGCGGTAACTTAGCTCCACCAAGAGGCATAAATCCTGACTGACCTTCAATTCGTGAAATTCGGTCAATTAATCCCCGGTTTAAAACTGCATCTTTTACCGTTTCATAGGTATGTAATGACATGGGTGCACCATTCGATGGTGCAGCTCCATGGCAATTGTTACATTTTTGATCCATGATTGATTTAATAGTTTCGGTGTAAGTAACTAATTCATTATCAGGTATGTTTAGTAAATCCGAATCACTATCGTTTGTACAACCTGCTATAATTAAAAATAGCAAGGTAAGTACACTTGTTTTTATTTGTTTCATAGCTTTTATTTATTCAAAATTAGAAATAAATACAAAACAAATGTTATTTTTTTATAAATTTGTAAGAGTGTTATGAAAAAGAATAGAAATAAAATACTTTTGCTTTTCGCATTAAGTGCAGCTATTATTGGTGGCATACTGTTTTTTTATGTCTATAAAGGGCATCGTGATATTAGTTCTGAAGAAGCAAGTTTTACAATTTCTGTAGACGAACTCCACAAACAATTTCAAACAAACGATAGTTTAGCCAATGCATCGTATGCAGATCAAACCATTTTAGTTTCTGGTTTGGTAACATCTTTTGATCCGGACAAAAAGGCCTTAATTGTAGATGAGAAATTATTCTTAACCTTTAATTCAAATGAGGTGCTGAATTTACAATCCAATCAAACAGTAAAAATTAAGGGAAGATTTGTAGGATATGATGATTTAATGGAGGAGTTAAAAATGGATCAATGTCAGTTGATTGAATAGCAGTATATGAAGCAAATTATTTTAGCTTGGTTTTTTTTAGTACAGCTAAACATAGGTTTTTCGCAAGAATCTATTTTTACAATTGCACGTTCCGGAAATGTTGAGCAAGTAAAAGAATTGATGAAAGCACAACCTAATTGTATCAATCAAAAAAATGCAGATGGTTATACACCATTAATTTTAGCTTGTTATCGTTCTAATAATGAAGTGGCAGTTTTTTTTATTCAAAATGGTGCTTTAATTAATGAAAACAGTCCAATGGGCACTGCTTTAATGGCTGCCGTTGTTAAAGGGAATGTTGAAATTACTAAATTATTGATTAGTAAAAATGCAGATGTTAATAGTGCAGATGCTAATGGTACCACAGCATTGATCTATGCCGTTCAATTTAAAAACAAAGCAATCTTAAGTTTATTAATTAAAAGCAACGCAGATAAAACACATAAAGATAACGATGGGAAAACTGCTTTTGAACATGCTGTTTTTGCCGGAGACGAAGATATTATTAACTTGTTAAAATAAAAACTATGAAAAAAATTACTTTGATTTTAACCGCTTTTGTAAGCATTGTTGCATTTGCACAGCAGAAGTCCACCGGAACCATTTCTCTAAGTAACAGTGTTCCTATGACTGCTAATTTTACATTGAATAATGCAACCTCGCAAGTTACTTTGATTCTAACAGGTCCATCCGATCGATGGTTTGGCTTAGGAATAGGCATTACGGCAGGTTTCGGAATGGATTCAGGAGATTGCGTTGTTTTTACAACTACTACTACGCCAAATTTGACCGACAGAAATTTTGTAGGGGGTGTTAACCCGCCGCAAGATGCCACGCAAAATTGGACTATTGTTTCAAATACAGTTACTGGTACAGTACGAACCTTAACTCTAACAAGAGCTTTAACAACAGGCGATTCAAATGACTTTCCACTCCCTTATGCAACAACTAATTCTCTCAGTTTTGGGGGTGTAAGAGCAAGTAGTGCTACGATGTCTGTTAGTTCTCATGGAGGAAGTGCAAGTGCTGGTTATGCCGTTAATATTCCATTGGTAACGCTTGGTGTTGAAGATTTTACTTTAAATGCAACAAAAATTTACCCAAATCCTTCCAAAGGAATTTTCACTATAGAATCTAAAACTACTTTAGATAAAATTAATGTGTATTCGCAAACTGGGGTTTTAGTAAAAACTATTGAAGTTGCTAATAATTCTTTAGGGAATTTTGAAGTGAATTTACAAGGTTTTCAAACTGGGGTTTATTTGTTAGAACTTCAAAATAGCACTGAAAAAACTTGGAAGAAAATTTTAATTGACTAAAAATAGAAATTAATTAAAAACTATTACTTTGAATCCTACAAAGTAATAGTTTTTTATTTGTAGATGTTATGAAAAAAGTTCTCTTTTTTATTTTGGTTCCTTTTTTTGTTTGGTCGCAGGAAGAGGAAGACTTGTTAAGTCAAATAGACACTGTTGATGCCAATACAAACGTTCAATCAGCATTTAAAGCTTTGAAGCTTGTGAATTTTGAGTCAACAAAGCTTGCAGCTAAAGGCGACTTTTATTTAATGATTGCTCATCGATTCGGCTATGTAGATAATGGTTTTGAAGACTTTTTTGGTATCGATAATGCCAACACACAAATTAAGTTTTTATATGGCGTCAATGAGTGGATGACGCTTCATGTAGCTCGCAGTGGTTTTCAAAAAACGTATGAAATTGGTGGTAAGTTTAGTTTGAAACCACAAGAAAAAGATGGTTTTCCATTTGCAATTGTCGGTTTTACAAGTGCTGCAGTAAATACAGAGTTTAAAGAAAGTGATTATCCGAATATTACTTTTGAAAATAGACTTAATTATGTTGCACAAGCTTTGATTTCAAGAAAGTTTTCAGAAAAATTGTCATTGCTGGTAGCACCTACTTTTTTTCATGAAAATACTATCAGAGACACTTATAATCAAGAAGGAGAACTCATACTGCCCAATCCTCAAGATAATAGTCAGTATGCTATCGGCCTTGGAGGCAGATATAAATTTGCTAAAAGATGGTCAGTGAATGTAGATTACGCAGCTCATTTAAATAGAGCCAATGAATCTATTTATAAAAACCCGCTGGCTATTGGCTTTGATCTTGAAACGGGTGGACACGTTTTTCAAATGCTTTTCACCAATGCCCAAGCAATTAATGAAGCAGGATTTTTAGGTCAAACTACCGGCGATTGGACCAAAGGAGAAATCGCATTTGGGTTTAATTTATACAGAGTATTTTAAATAAAAAAACTCAACTGTTGAAGTTGAGTTTTTTTTGATTAAATCTTTTTCAGTAAGATTTTTTCTTGTGAAAATTGATAAGCATCATCTAAAAAGTCAATCATTTTTGGCCAATTACTATTAGGTTCATAATAATTGTTGTAGAATTTACTTGTTTTAATACTGATTGTGTTTCCGTTTTGTATAGCTGTGCTAATAAAACCACCCGTTGAATTTTCTACTTTTTTATTGAATTTCTCCAATCCGGAAACAGTATAACCCTCAGGAATTGTAAATTGGATTTCGTTTTCAATTGTTCTTGGGTATCCCATATATATATTATCTACTCGGTCTTTTTCTTTTTTTGTTAATTCAATTTGAGAGGTTAAGAACTTACCCAATTCAATCATTAAATTGCGACCTGCTTTTTTAATATAATGGTCTTTTATAGTAAAGGACTCTTCGAATTTTAGTGGTTCTCTGCTTCCAAATCTTCCCGAATTTTTTATATCGATTACATAATTTTCTACTTCCAGTTCAAATTCTGAATTCACGGATGAAGTAAAACTTTCTTTTTGATTTTCCTTTGTCTTTGCTATTAAAGCATCCAATTCTTTTTGATATTGGTCTCTCTTATTTTTGTTTTTAACCAAGTCCATCAACTTTTCAGTCTTGTACTTTGTATAGTCCTCGTAGATATAATCAAAGAAATACAATTTGCTAGACTGCTCATCTTCTTTGTAATGACCGAATAAACTATTTTCACGGGTTATTTTGAAATGATTTAAATCTTCGCTAAGAGTTATTTTTGAAATACTTTTAGAAACATTATCCTCTTTAGATGTAACAGGTAGTTTGATAGTTGCGGCATCAATAATTTTTTTACCTTTTGAAACTTCAAGCAAATAGGCATTAGTATTTTCTAATTGGAAATTAAATTGATCAGCACTCGTAAAAGGTGTAAAAAATTGAAGGAATTGTGGTTTTGTTGTGTTTACACGCAATAAGATACTTACATTTTCTCTCAATAATAAATCGGCAATTTCACCATTATACCGGTTGGTTCCTATAATTATGTCATACTCAATTTTTTCTTTTTTCAAGAAAGCCATGAAATGATTGATGAATTGTTCTTCGTTTTGAAAAAACACTGGATTTTTATATAAATCAAAAGGGTAGAAGATATTTGCTTCTTTTACCACAAATGCTTCAACATAACGGGTGAAGTAAAAATGGCGGGTGAAATAATACACTTCTCTGATTTTTTCTTCAACACTTGTAAATTGCTTCCCTTCCAAAAAATCATAAATGTCACCTAAATCTCCAGTAGGTTTAAATTTAGGGTTGTAATAGTTGAAGATATCTTCTTTTGATACTTTTGACTTAATATCTTTTGTTGATTCAGGTAAAAAGGCTGCCGCCCGAGATTGGTATCCTGCGGTTCTAGCAAAAAACACTTGGAATTTATAACAAGGTAATTCTAAGAGTGGGTAATACCATCTTGGGAATTCATTTTTCGTGATGTCTTTTGCAATAATTTGGTATTTTCGCTCACCGCCTTTGTCGGCTTTCACTTCTTTTAATTCGGGAGCTCCATTGTACGTGCTGAAATTTACATAAAAATCGTTCTCTGTTTGAAAAGTCAGATTAAAATCCATAATTGGATATTCGTCTCCAAGTGTTCTTTCTATTGGGTCAAATCCCATTTCTGTAGGCGATTTAAATGGTTCAACCGAGTGAAAATAAAAATCAATGATATCTCCAATTTCAAGATTTGGAATGGCAATTTTTTTCTCTTTATCAGAAGTTACTGCTTCACTTTTTACATCGATGATTTTTTCATCCCCGTTGGGCTTTACAATTTTAATTCCCAATGTGTTTGTTCCTTGTTTTAACGTATAACCTTTATTGGAAAAAAAACGTTCAGTAAAAGTGAACTCAGAATACTCTTTGACAGATGCTTCATCCAGTAACTTAATTCGCATTCGTTTGCCAAAAGTGTAATTTATATTGACTCCGAATTTATGAAAATCAAAATATTCAAATTTATAAATAACAACTGCCGATTCATTTTTCCATTTATCCGGAATTTCAGTTTTTTTTGAATAAGGGTCATTGTTTCCCCAAAAAAAAGCGGCAATTTTTTCGTTTTCTTTGTTTTGTGCCGAGAGTTGAAGTGCAGCGATTAGCAGAACCAGAAGTAGTTTCTTCATGAATTAGGATTTTGTTAAAGTGATGGATGAGTTGTAGAATTCTAACAATTTTTTATGTGCTACTGCCCAAGACTCCAATTGGTTTTTTCTTAAAAGAGCATTTTTGAATTTAAATGATTTTTTATAAACAATTGTATTGCCTTTCACTGTGAAATTTGCATCAATTGTATAATCTTCTTCATCAATTTTTAGATTGTCCGGCTTTTTTTCGATTTTAAAGCCTTCTGGGATTACAATTGCTATTTCAGTTTCATAAAGTGTTTTATAATCAAATTCATAATCAGTTTTTCGGTCTTTAAAGGTTAGACCTTTGTATTCGTTCATGAATTCAAAATTAATATACATTTCGTCATCAAACATACTCACACGATTGGACGAATCTAACATATAATCAATTGTAAGCTTTTGATCTCTGCTTTTTAAATCGGAAGTTTTAATTGCTGAAATGTGATTGTTTTTGTCACTTCTAGAAAGAAATCCTTCCAACGCTTCCGCTTTTTTGCTACTTTCAAAACTATTGTAAATATTTTGAAATTGTGAACGACTTTCGCCTGTAAAACTTCTGTGGCAAGCACCGGTAAGTTTCTCTCCTACAACTTTCAAATTTGCTGTAAAGGTTTCTTTGTTTTCGAGAGCTGGGCTAGCTGGAACTGTTTTAATTATGTAGTTTTCACCATCTTCTATCATTACCTCTTTATTTTGAATTCGTTCGGCATATTCTCCAAAGGAGTTAAATTTTTCGGTACCATCAAGAAATATTGCTTTATCTTGATAAAAAACGGTACAAATCATGTGATTATCAACCGAAAGAGAAGCGATAGAGTAATCATACGCAATATGTTTGGTTCCAATCCATGTGAGTCGGGCATCAAAACCTGCTAGTAACAACATTTGTTTGATTAAATTGGCCATTCCTTTACAATCGCCATAACGTTTATTAAAAACATTTTGTGAGTCATCCGGTTTAAATCCTGCAATTCCGTCCTCAAAAGCAATGTATCGTATGTTATCTTGTACCCAATAATAAATATTCTTTATTTTTTCTTCGTCAGTTTTTGCCGTAGCCATTAAATCTTTTACTTTTTCCTTTAGTTGTTCGGGGTCGTCTTTCATATCATCAACCAACGATTTGTACCATTTGTATAAATCTGCTGTTGAATTAAAAAGATTTGTTTTCTTTCCTTCAAATTCGTACGATTTTGCTAAAACTAAAATATGTGGATACAAATAGGTCCTTCCGGGACTATTTTCTTCAGTAAACACAGGGTCAACATCGTTGAATTCATACTTATAAACAGTCATTTTTGTTTTAGCATCAACTGTTTTACTTTTTATTATAGTATGACCTTCAAAGTTCATTTCTTTTAATTCAAGATCCAGCCATTCGGGCACTGAAATCATGATTTTCTTAGCTATAACAGGGAATTCATCATTAAAATAAATAGAAGTGAAATATTTTACATCCTCAAATTTTTTATCTAAAGTATAATTATAGGAGTACCCTTGTACAGGAAAGTCTATTTTCATGTGTTTTACGCGAGCATCGTTGTAAAATAGGTCACGATCATTATAAAACTCATCAGTTACTCTAAAATAGGTTGCTTTGTCATTTCTATACTTTAATGCAAATATTTCGATATTTGATGTACTATCGTAAAATTCATATTTATAAATATCAGCTCTTTGGTTGATATTCATTAATACTTCATTCACAGATAAATTTACCGTTACATTTGAAGTTGATTTATTAAACCCAAATACAATATTTTCGTTGCTTTCTAAAATTGCAACATCTGATTTATCATATTTTGAACGAATTGTTTTGGCAAGTTCAATATCGGTAGCTGTTGGATCAATATTTTTCTGACTCCAACAATTAGAAGTTAAGATTAAAAAAAACAGAGTTGTGGTAGCAAATTTCATACATTCTTTTTTGCGAATTAACTGAAAAAATAAAGTATACGCAAAGAAAATCTGCTTAAATATCTAGAAAATATATTTTTATAATAATAGACGCATTTAACTAACTTCTTATCCGCTTATCTTTTAAAGTATTTAAAAGGAACTAGTAGCATTCCAAAACATTCACCGTCGCCTTTCCCGACATGTTTATGGTGCATTTTATGAGCTCTTCGCAAGGCACGAGCATAAATGTTATTAGCGTTTCTAAACAACTTAAAGCGTTGATGAATAAAGATGTCATGTACAAAGAAATACGTTAGTCCATAAGCAAAAATACCTAAGCCAATAGCTAATCCTAAATCAAGAATACCATTTTGCCAAAGTAAAAAGAACGAGATGCTCACCACAGCGTAAGAAATAAAAAAAGTATCATTGCGTTCAAACCAGGAATCATGGTCTTTCTTATGATGATCTTTATGTAAACTCCATAAAAAACCATGCATTATGTATTTATGGGTGAACCATGCCATAAATTCCATCGTAAAAAAGGTGAGAAAAAAAACAATTATCTGAATCCACATAATCTATTAATTTTAATCTATATAATATTTAAACGATAATTTAAATAACATTTGGCCAAGAGTCCGACTTTTTCATAATCGGGCACCCTTATTCGGGTGTTTTTTATTTCGAGTGAAGGTGTTTTTTTTAGCTTCGACAGTAATTTTTTATAATAAACATAGGCAGTATAAACGCCAAATTTTGCCTCCAACGGCAGTTTCTGAATTCCTTCAAAACCTGCAGCAAAATCAGCTTCAATTTCTTCAATAATCAACTGTTTAGAGACTTCGTCAAGTTCATTCAGATTGGTATTGGGAAAATAAGTCCGACTCAAATCTTCATAATCAGCTTTTAAATCTCGCAAAAAATTTACTTTTTGAAAGGCTGATCCCAGTCGCATAGCACTTTGTTTTAGCTCTTCATAACGACTTAAGTCACCATTTACAAATACTTTTAAACACATGAGTCCAACCACATCAGCTGATCCATAGATATATTCTTGATATTCTTCATGCGTTTGATAAACTGATTTTGACAAATCGAGTTTCATACTTTTCATAAAAGCATCAATTAACTCTTTCGGAATATTATATTTACAAACTGTAGATTGAAATGAGTTCAATATTGGATTTAAACTAATTTTATTTTTCAAAGAGTTATCTAAATCCAGTTCAAATAGATTGAAAAGTTCTTCTTTGTTATAATCGTGAAAGGTGTCCACAATTTCATCAGCAAATCGAACAAAACCATAGATGTTGTAAATGTCTTGTCGAATGGAGGGAGCCAGCATCTGTACAGCAGATGAAAAAGAAGTACTGTAGGATTTTGTAACATTCCTACTACAATCAAAAGATACTTGGTCAAAAATGGATTTCATACGGTATTCTAAATAACTTAATTTGTATGTTTTTTAATGAGTTCAGAAACTAATTTCCCGGAAATTAACGAAGGCGGTACACCTGGGCCCGGAACCGTTAATTGGCCAGTAAAGTACAAGTTATCCATCTTTTTACTCTTCAATTTAGGTCTTAAAAAAGCCGTCTGCAATAAGGTATTAGCCATTCCATATGCATTGCCTTTATAAGAATTATAATCCTTAATAAAATCATTCAAACAAAAAGATTCCTTAAAGATAATATTATTTTTCACATTTTGATGTGTTAGTTTTTCAAAACGAGTAATAATTATGTTAAAATATTTTTCACGCAATTCTTCAGTATCTTCAATACCTGGTGCAAGGGGAATTAAAAATATTCCGGCCTCTTTGCCTGCCGGGGCAGCAGATTCATCTGTTTTGGATGGAAAACTGGCATAAAATAATGGTTCTTCAGGCCAAGAGGGTTTATCGTAAATTGCCTCAGCATGTTTGTCAAAAGATACATCAAAAAAAAGTGTGTGGTGTTCGACATTTTCTAATTTTCTGTCAAATCCTACATAAAAAAGTAAGGATGATGGTGCAAAAGTTTTCTTTGACCAATAGGATTCTGAATAAACGCGATCATTTTTATCAAGTAACGTTTCAGTGTGGTGATAATCTGCACCGCTTAAAACAACATCAGCAAGGATGTCATTTCCGTTCACTTGTATACCAACAGCTTGTTTATTTTTGACTATAATTTTACTTACATTCGCATTGGTTTCAAAAGTTACTCCCAACTCTTTTGCTAAAGATTCCATTGCCAATATTACGCTGTACATCCCATTTTTAGGATGCCAAGTTCCCAATCCAAAATCCGCAAAATTCATAAAACTGTAAAAAGAAGGCGTGTCAGAAGGTTTCGCACCTAAGAACAATACGGGAAATTCAAGAATTTGTATTAGTTTGTCATTTTTAAAACGGTTTCTTACCTCACGACTAATGTTTGAAAAAAACTGTCCAACTTTTTTGGCTGTCTCGATTGTCACCAACTCAAAAGGAGAAACACCCGGTCTGTAAACTAAATCTTTGATTGCTATATCATAGTTGCTTTTTGCTTCGGCCATGAATTTTTCTAAAACGTTGCCACTACCTTTTTCTATCGATTCAAAAGTTTGTATTATTTCCGGCAAATTGTCAGCAATTGTTACAAATTCAGCTTCACCAAAGTACACTTGATAGGCGGGAGATAATTTAATCAGCTCGTAATAATCGGATGGTTTTTTATCAAAATCAGCAAAAAAGCGTTCAAATACGTCGGGCATCCAATACCAGGTTGGACCAATATCAAATGTAAAACCGTCTTTTTTCAATTGCCGGGCTCTTCCGCCAATTGTCTTATTTTTTTCATAAACCGTTACATGGTTGCCTTCTTTTGATAAATAGCAAGCAGCTGCTAACGCAGAAAAACCTGAGCCAATTATGGCAATATTTTTGTTCATTTTGATTTGGTAAAAGTTGTAGCGTTTATAAGTTGTTTGCTAATTCATTAATAGAATTAAACACCTTAACATTAGGGTGTTTTTCTTGTTTGATAAATTCTGTAATTCTTCCAATCGCCCACATTTCTGAATTTTCACCTTCAATTATTTCCTGTTGTAGTTCCTTTAAATAATTATTCACATTTTCCTTCAATGGTTCAACCGTCATGTAACATACATAAACGACACTGTCGAAATAGCGTTTGATATCCTTTAAGCTGCTTATAGGTACACTTTCACCTAAATATATTGTTTTATAGCCATTCAAAATAATTTCATAATTTAAGTACATCAAACCTAACTCATGAATTTCATTTTCAGGAAGGTAGAGTACAAATATTTTGTCTGTTTTAGTAGGTTCAAGAATTTGTACTTTTTCAGTATTAATCAATAGTTTTTGCTTAATCAAATAACTGATAAAATGCTCGTGTGCAGGAGAAATTGTATCAGATTGCCACAGCAAACCAATTTCGTTCATTAAAGGAATAAATATTTCGTAGAATACTTCTCGAAATGACTTTTCGGATAATAGATTATTGAAGGTATTGAAAAAAAGTGTTTGGTCAAAATTAATCATTGCCATTTTAAAAGAATTAATAGCATGATGTTTAACACTTTTTTCATTGATTATCTCTCGCACCATTACAGAAATTTTATCTATTGGCAATTTGGAAATTTTAGAAATTTTGTATCCGTGATTGTGTAACAGCGTTATATTCAGTAATTTTTGAAGACCAGCTAAATCATAAAAGCGTATGTTTGTATCAGTACGCATAGGCTCTAAAACATTGTACCGTTTTTCCCAAATACGTATTGTATGTGCCTTTATACCTGAAAGATTTTCAAGATCTTTGATGCTAAAGACATTTTTTACATTGTTCATGTTTTGTTTTAATTTGTTAAACAAAAATACTAAAAGTTTTAGTTCCACATCCTTTTTTAAGATTTATTTACGAAAAACTTTTTAGTGCGATAAATTAACGAGGAAGTACAGTTGTTTTTCCTATATGCTGCAGTGGTTTTAAAAAAAAATTGAACTTAAAAATTTCCTGAAGCAGCATTTTTTCTGTAAAATTCATACTGCCTTCAAATGAAAAAAAACACTCAAGTAAACTTGGTGTTTTTTTTGTTTGCATCATTCATTTGTGACCACGATGGGATTCGAACCCATACGCCTTGCAGCACCACCCCCTCAAGATGGCGAGTCTACCAATTTCTCCACGTGGCCTTTTGGTAAAAAAGTAAAGACGTTGCATGCAACGTCTTTACTTTTGTGACCCGACTGGGGCTCGAACCCAGGACCCCAACATTAAAAGTGTTGTGCTCTACCAACTGAGCTATCGAGTCGTAGCATTAATTTCAAAAAAAAGTGACCCGACTGGGGCTCGAACCCAGGACCCCAACATTAAAAGTGTTGTGCTCTACCAACTGAGCTATCGAGTCAAATTCAATTTCTTGAATGCGGGTGCAAATATACGTTCTTATTATTTATTTTTCAAAGCAAAATTGTCTTAAATTTACCTTTTTTAATTAATCTTTGGTAACCTCTTAATATATAAGGTTTTATTGTGAATCAAAAAATAATTTTACTCGGATACATGGGTTCTGGCAAGTCTACAATCGCTAAAAAACTGGCAGAAATTATCCACTTAAATGCTCTTGATTTGGATGAAATTATCGAAAAAAGTCAAAAAAAAACAATTGCTGAACTTTTTTCAGAGGAAGGAGAAGTGCATTTTCGAAGATTAGAGCACCATACATTTGTTGAACTACTAAATGATTCAACTTCATTTATTTTAAGTCTAGGAGGAGGAACACCCTGCTACGCAAACAATCATTTATTGTTGCAGCAGGAAGATGTAATTTCGATTTATTTGAAAACGTCGATAGAGGAATTGTATAATCGTTTGATTCATGAAACGCAAAAGCGACCTTTGTTGAATTCAAAAAATCCTGATGATTTAAAAGAGTTTATCGCAAAGCATCTTTTTGAGCGTAGTTACTTTTATAATTACGCAAAATATACTATTTCAACAGATGGAAAATCGGTAGATGAAATAGTGTTAGAAATACAAAAATTTTTAGTTTAAATACGCGTAATTATTGTCCTTTTCAAAAACAACATGCACATGTTCTTTAAGCGATGTAGAAAGAGAAATTCCTTTAAAATCAGCTTTAACAGGGTATTTTTTGTGATTCCTGTCAACCAAAACAGCTGTTTTAAATTTTTTAAGTGGGATATTTAAAAAGTGTTTAACACCATACACTAAAGTGGTTCCTGAGTTCAAAACATCATCTACCAAAATCAATCCTTTATTTTCAATCGATTCTAGCGGCAAAGTGGTTGAAACCGCCGCAAAAGGATTTTCTTTGTCCATTGAAACTTCGCAAAGCGTTACTTTTATATCTGAAATAGTTTCAATATAAAGAGCTAATTTTTCAGCAAAGACAAACCCATTTTTAGAAATTCCGGCCAAAACAATTTCTTTTTCCTCTACAAAGGTTTCATAAATCTGATAGGCTATCCGTCTGATTTTATGTTCAATTTCCTGATGGTTCAGAATGATGTTTTGTGTCATGGTGTTATTTTTTCTCAAAGATAAAAAAGAGTTCGTTATTTTGTCTAGGTCTAATTGAATTATAAGCTGTTTCTAAAGTTTTTAGTGTGAAATGATTGCTAAATAGTCGTTCATATTCAGTTTTACTACCGCCAAATGGTGGACCTACTTCTGTTAAAGGAAACTGGAAAAATAGACCAACAAGTTTGCCTTTATCACCTAAAAGTGAATGCATTTTTTCGACATATTTTTCTCTTAACTCAGGTTCTAGAGCACAAAAGAACGTTTGTTCGATAATTAAATCATAGGAATCTTCAATTTCAAAAAAGTCGCCATGAATTAAATAGTTTGAATCAAGTGACGGAATTCTTTTTTGAATGTTTTCCAAAGGTTTCTTAACAAAATCTGCAATATAAACAGCAGTAAACCCTAACTTGTTTAAATATTCTAGCTCATGGCCATTTCCGCCGCCAGGTAATAAAATTTTACAATTTTTATCCGAAAGTTGATCAATATATTCTTTTAAAGGAGTGGTGATTTCACCCACGTCCCATCCGGTTTCGTTTTGATGGTATCTATTTTCCCAGTAATCTTTAGTTAGTTTCATCTTCTTTGGTGTCAGAAGTATATCCTTCTATATCTCTGCGGTCTTTTTTAGTTGGTCTGCCTTCTCCGGTTTTTCTGTAGTGTTCTTTGGATAATTTTAGAAGTTCTAAATGTGCAAATGCTTCATCAGGAGTAGTGTCTTTTCTGTAAATGTCTACTAATTTGGCACCTACGCGATTTTCAGGGATGTCTAAAACTGAAATTTGATAGGTGATTTGGTCTTTTCTGAAAGTAATTTTATCCGAAGGAAATACCTCACGGGAAGCTTTTGCAACCTGACCGTTGACAGTAATGTGATTTTTTTTGCAGGCTTCGGTAACCATGTTCCTCGTTTTGTAATACCGCACACACCATAAATATTTATCCACTCTCATATTTCTTCTGAAAACTAAGTTAATTATTTGCACAAAAATAAATCAAAATTGTATCTTGCGGCACAAAATATATCATAATAATGAAGCTTTTAAAATACATTTTACCTATTGTTACTTTATTTCTTGTTGTAGCTTGTCAAGACGATGATGATGCAACAGTAGAGCCTCCTAGGGATTTTACTGAACAATACAAAGCAGATACCCTTGCAATTAATACTTATCTCAGGGAACATTATATAACTGTAACAAACGCTGCTGGATATACAACTGATATGGATGTGGTTATCTCTAAGATTACCAATCCAGAAACACAAACATCAATTTGGGATATGCCTAATAGGCAGACTCGTATGGTAAAGGTAGCATCGCAAAATGATTTAGAATACGAAGTACATTATTTAAATTTGCGTCAAGGTATTCCTACCAATCCAAAACCATGTAATTTTGACAGTGTTTTTGTTTCTTACAGAGGAACTTTGTTAAACGGCAGTCAATTTGACTATGTTCAGGTGCCTTCTGTAATGTTTAGATTGGAAACTTTGATTAGAGGTTGGGGTGAAATTATTCCTCAGTTTAATACCGGCAGTTATACTGATGCAGGAGATGGAACTACCATTTTTGAAGATTTTGGTGCCGGAGTAATGTTTTTACCATCAGGTTTAGGCTATTATAATGTATCTCAAGTTGGTATACCGGCCTATTCGCCCATAGTTTTTAGTTTTAAATTGTATGAGATAGAGCGTTTAGATCAGGATAATGATGGCATTCCTACTTATTTAGAAGATGTTCCAAATGATTTGGGTATCAAAGATGGTTATATTACCATAGATGATGACACAGACGGCGATGGAGTACCGGATTTTAGAGATATCGACGACGATGGCGATCAGATTTTAACGAAAAATGAATTGAAAATTCCAAATACAGATCCTATACAGTATTACACTTATGAAAATGCTCCCGATTGTAGCGGCAACACTACAAACCCAAATCGAATACGAAAGTATTTGGATCCGAATTGCAACTAACTAAAAAATCCCTTGAAAATTTTCTTCAAGGGATTTTTTTATCATGAAATCAAGAGTTATTTTCTCTTGATTACTTTTTCAACCTTTTCAACTATCGCTTGGTTGTTCAATTTGTATTTCTCCATCAATTGATCTGGGGTTCCTGATTCACCAAAACTATCTTGAACAGCTACAAATTCTTGCGGAATTGGATTGTTTAATGCCAATACTCTTGAAATACTTTCTCCCAAACCACCTAAAATATTGTGTTCTTCAGCAGTCACAACACAACCTGTTTTAGCGACTGATTTTAAAATTGCTTCTTCGTCTAATGGTTTAATCGTGTGGATATTGATTACTTCAGCATAAATACCTTTTTCAGCTAATTTTTCAGCTGCAACTAAAGCTTCCCAAACCAAATGTCCGGTAGCAACAATCGTTACATCCGTTCCTTCTTGAAGCAAAATAGCTTTACCAATCACAAATGGTTCATCAGCCGGCATAAAATTAGGCACCACGGGACGACCAAAACGCAAATAGGCCGGACCGTGATGGTCTGCAAGAGCTAAGGTAGCGGCTTTTGTTTGGTTGTAATCACAAGTATTGATTACCGTCATTCCCGGTAACATTTTCATTAATCCGATGTCTTCTAATATTTGGTGTGTGGCTCCGTCTTCACCTAATGTTAAACCAGCATGTGAAGCACAAATTTTTACGTTTTTGTCAGAATACGCAACTGATTGACGAATCTGATCATAGACTCTTCCGGTAGAAAAGTTAGCAAACGTACCTGTAAAAGGAATTTTTCCACCAATGGTTAATCCGGCAGCAATTCCTATCATATTGGCTTCTGCAATTCCAATTTGGAAAAAACGTTCCGGATGATTTTTTTTGAAGTCGTCAAACTTTAACGAACCAATCAAATCGGCACAAAGAGCCACAACGTTTTCATTTTTTTGTCCTAGTTCGGTCATTCCTGCTCCAAAACCTGAACGGGTATCTTTACTTCCTGTATTTGTATATTTTTTCATTTTATGCTGAATTTATTTCAGTAACTTAAGATTTGTAAATTTTAATAGTCACCTAACGTTGATACATTTTGAGCCAAACCTTTTTCTAATTGCTCATCGTTTGGAGCTTTTCCGTGCCAAGCGTGTGTATGCATCATATAATCTACGCCGTTACCCATTTCGGTATGCAATAAAACGCAAACCGGTTTTCCTTTTCCGGTTCTTGCTTTCGCTTCGGTCATTCCTGAAATAATTGCTTCGAGGTTGTTTCCTTCTGTAATTTCCAAAACATCCCAGTCAAAAGCTTCAAATTTAGCTTTCAAACTTCCCATCGCTAAAACTTCGTCTGTAGAACCATCAATCTGTTTACCATTTAAGTCTACAGTTGCAATTAAGTTGTCTACTTTTTTAGCAGAAGCGTACATAATCGCTTCCCAGTTTTGACCTTCTTGTAATTCACCATCACCGGTTAAAACATAAACGATGTGTTGGTCATTATTCAATTTTTTAGCTTGAGCCGCACCAATAGAAACAGATAAGCCTTGTCCTAATGAACCTGCTGCCATTCGAACACCAGGTAAACCATCATGAGTAGTTGGATGTCCCTGCAAACGCGTATTTATTTTTCTGAAAGTAGCCAATTCTGCTACCGGAAAATAACCACTTCTAGCTAAAACACTATAAAAAACAGGTGAAATGTGACCGTTGGAAAGGAAAAATAAATCTTCGCCAATTCCGTCCATTTCAAAGGTATCTTCGCGATTCATAAGGTTTTGGTACATGGCTACAAAAAATTCTGTACATCCCAATGATCCTCCGGGGTGTCCTGAGTTTACTGCATGAACCATTCGAAGAATGTCTCGTCTGACTTGCGTTACTAAGTCGTTTAGTTGTTGTGTGTTAGGTTTCATTATTCATCTTAAAGTTAAACTTCGGCAAAGGTAATTCAATTATTATATTTTCTTTAAGTGGGGTTTTATATTTTTAGTAAAGTTTTAAAGAAAATTTGTTAGTAAGTCAATATTATAAAAGATAAATAATTCCTAAATCTGAATTGATAAATTCTAATTCTTTTATCTTTGCCCACTGTAAAATGTACCTATGAAATTCGATTTACTTTCGAAAGACCCAAATTCTCAAGCCCGTGCGGGTTCAATAACCACAGATCACGGCGTTATTGAAACACCGATTTTTATGCCGGTTGGAACGGTTGCTTCTGTTAAAGGAGTGCATCAACGCGAATTGAGAGAGGACATTAATCCGGATATTATTCTTGGCAATACGTACCACTTATACTTGCGTCCGCAAACAGATATTCTTGAAAAGGCGGGCGGGTTGCATAAATTTATGAATTGGGATCGAAATATTTTGACCGATAGTGGTGGTTATCAAGTGTATTCACTGTCGTCCAATCGAAAAATTAAAGAAGAAGGAGTAAAGTTTAAAAGTCATATTGACGGTTCGTATCATTTTTTTTCACCGGAAAGTGTCATGGAAATTCAGCGAACCATTGGTGCAGATATTATCATGGCTTTTGATGAATGTACGCCTTACCCTTGTGACTATAGATATGCCAAACGTTCCATGCACATGACGCACCGTTGGTTGGACCGCTGCATCAATCATTTAGAAAATCTTCCTTTTAAATATGGTTACGAACAAGCTTTTTTTCCAATTGTTCAAGGAAGTACTTATAAAGATTTACGTCAGGAATCAGCAGAATATATTGCCAATGCAGGTGCTGTTGGAAATGCAATTGGCGGATTATCGGTTGGTGAACCTGCGGAAGAAATGTATGCCATGACCGAAGTGGTGACTGCTATTTTACCTCAAGATAAGCCACGTTATTTAATGGGAGTGGGAACGCCAATCAACATTTTGGAAAATATTGCTTTGGGAATCGATATGTTTGATTGTGTCATGCCTACACGAAATGCCAGAAACGGTATGTTGTTTACGGCTAACGGCACCATTAATATTAAAAATAAAAAATGGGAAGATGATTTTTCTCCCATTGACGAAATGGGAATTACTTTTGTTGACACGGAATATACAAAAGCCTACCTGCGTCATTTGTTTGCAGCCAACGAATATTTAGGAAAGCAAATTGCAACCATTCATAATCTTGGTTTTTATATGTGGTTGGTTCGCGAAGCAAGAAAACATATTATTGCAGGTGATTTCAGAGTTTGGAAAGACCAAATGGTCAAACAAATGAGTCAACGATTATAATCTATCTATAAAAGCATGCTAACCATTATCGATAAATACCTGTTGAAAAGATATATTGCCACTTTTGTGGTGATGTTAGTTCTTTTTATACCTATTGGTATTGTTATCGATGTTGCAGAGAAGATTAATAAGATATTGGCAAGCGATGTGCCGTTTAAAGCAGTAGCTATTTATTATTTAGACTTTACGGTCTATTTTGCAAATTTATTATTTCCAATTTTTTTGTTTTTGTCGGTTATTTGGTTTACCTCTAAGTTGGCAAATAATACCGAAATTATTGCGATTTTAAGTTCCGGAATTTCATTCACACGTTTTTTAAGACCGTATTTAATTGGGGCAACGCTGGTTTCTGTATTTGCATTAATCATGGGATTCTTTTTGGTACCAAAAGCAAGTAAAGGTTTTAACGATTTTAGGTATACTTACTTAAAGAATAATGCTGAAATTAAAGAAACCTCAAATGTTTTCAGACAAATTGGCGATGATGAATTTATCTATGTCAGTAATTTTCAAAGTACTGCTAAAATTGCCTATAATTTTGTTTTAGAGAAATTTGACAAGGAAAAATTAGTCTACAAAATAACTGCGGGCCGTTTGAAATACAATGAAAAAGATAGCACGTATACCATGTATAATTATAATAAAAGAACAGTCGGTGAATTCAACGATATTATAGAAACGCAAGTAAAAAAAGATACGGTCTTTAATTTTGATTTGGAAGATTTAACGCCCGTCATTTACATTGCAGAAACGCTGACATTACCTGAATTGAATAAATTTATTGATAAGGAGCAAGCCCGAGGTAACGGCAATATAAACACGTATTTGGTTGTTCTATATAAAAAATACAGTCTTCCGGTTACTGCTTTCATTTTGACCCTCATTGCAGTTTCAGTTTCATCGATGAAACGTCGGGGCGGAATGGGAGTAAACCTTGCCATCGGAATTGTATTGGCTTTCGTGTATGTGTTTTTCGATAAAATATTTGCAACACTGGCAGAAAAATCAAGTATTCCGCCGTTAGTTGCTGTTTGGTTACCTAATGTTGTTTTTGGTATTTTAGCTCTTTATTTGTTACGAAATGCTAAACGATAGTATCAAGAGTTACCTGCATCTTCATTTGATTGTATTTATTTGGGGATTTACTGCGATTTTAGGGGAATTAATTTCGTTAGATGCCTTGCCATTGGTTTGGTTCCGAATGCTGATGGCGGTTGGTTTTATAGTGCTGTTTTTCCTTTATAAAAAGCAATCGTTGGCAATTTCAAAACGTCTATTCTTGTTATTCCTTTTTTTGGGATTGGTGATTGCTTTACATTGGCTGACTTTTTTCAAAGCGATAAAAGTTTCTAATGTTTCGGTGACTTTAGCATGTCTGTCAACAGGTGCTTTTTTTACTTCCTTTTTGGAACCTATTTTTTATAAGCGACGGGTTGTTTGGTATGAAGTACTCTTCGGTTTAGTAGTTGTTTTCGGACTTTACATTATTTTTAATTTTGAAGGTGATTACTATTTGGGGATCATTTTAGCTCTAACTTCCGCCTTTTTGTCTGCACTTTTTTCTGTGTTAAACGGAAGATTGGCACAGAAATACGACTCTACAGTTATTTCCTTTTATGAACTTTCAGGCGGTGTTTTGTGTTTTTCAATCTATTTATTGTTTACCGGCAGTTTTACACCTGAGTTCTTTGTTTTAAAACCTACCGATTGGTTGTACCTGATTATACTGAGTTCGGTTTGTACTGCTTACGCTTTTATTGCCTCGGTAAAAGTGATGCGTTATTTGAGTCCGTACACCGTTATGTTAACTATAAATTTGGAACCTGTTTACGGTATTATTTTAGCCCTTCTAATTTTTAAAGAGAAAGAACAAATGAGTACCGGTTTTTATATGGGTGCAATCATTATCGTTGTAACAGTTATTTTGAATGGAATTATCAAATACTATTTAAAAAGAAAGAATGTTGGCACGGCTGTAAAATCAATTACTGAAGTGTAGATTTCAGTTTTGAAAGAATTGTATTTCAAGGCCAAAAATTAGTTGATAACATTAAATTTTACTTTTCTTAACAAGATAAAATTCTATCTTTGCTATTCAAACTAAACTAAAATCAATTAGAGTATGGAATATTTAGATTTTGAGCTTCCAATTAAAGAATTGGAAGATCAATTGGATAAATGCCAAATTATTGGTGAAGAATCTAATGTTGATGTCACAGCTACTTGCAAGCAAATCGAGAAAAAACTAGCAGAAACAAAGCAGAAAATATATAAAAATTTATCCGCTTGGCAACGAGTTCAATTATCTCGTCATCCAAGTCGACCCTACACCATGGACCACGTTCGTGCCTTGTGCGGCGATACATTCCTAGAATTATTTGGCGATAGAAACTTCAAAGATGACAAAGCAATGATTGGCGGATTGGGTAAAATTGGAGGACAATCGTTTATGATTGTTGGTCAGCAAAAAGGATTTAACACCAAAACACGTCAGTTCCGTAATTTTGGTATGGCAAATCCGGAAGGTTACCGCAAAGCTCTTCGTTTGATGAAAATGGCTGAGAAATTCGGAATTCCTGTTGTAACATTGATTGATACTCCCGGTGCTTATCCAGGTTTAGAAGCGGAAGAACGCGGGCAAGGAGAAGCTATCGCTCGCAATATTTTTGAAATGATTCGTTTGAAAACCCCAATTATCACTGTTATAGTTGGCGAAGGAGCTTCAGGCGGTGCGTTGGGAATTGGAGTTGGTGACCGTGTTTATATGTTGGAAAATACGTGGTACTCGGTAATCTCTCCTGAATCATGTTCCTCCATTTTATGGAGAAGTTGGGAATTTAAAGAGCAAGCTGCCGAAGCTTTGAAGCTGACTTCCTACGACATGAAAAAACAGAAGTTAATCGATGAAATTGTTCCCGAACCACTGGGAGGAGCTCATTATGATAGAGAAACAACCTTTAAAACTGTCGAACAGTACATTCTTAAAGGTTATAAAGAATTAAAAGATTTATCAACAGCCGAGTTAGTCGCCCAAAGGATGGATAAATACAGTAAAATGGGAGAATTCAAGGAGTAATTCTTACATTTCAAGTTATAAATCCGAAGCCTTTAAACTTCGGATTTTTTTATGTTGTTAACAAAAATTACTTTGTTATTAACATTGATTTACTAACAACTATAACGTTCAAATTTTTATATTTTGGTTACTTTAGCGGCATGGAAAATCTAAGAAATATTAACCCCATTAAAGTAGATAAAACTACAATCATAAACCTTGAAAAAGGAAAACTTCCGCCACAGGCTCTTGACTTAGAAGAAGCCGTTTTAGGAGCAATGATGATTGATAAGAAAGGGGTTGATGAGGTGATTGATATCCTGCAACCCGATGCTTTTTACAAAGAGGCTCACAAACACATTTTTGATGCAATTGTACAGTTATTCACAGATACACAGCCAATTGACTTATTAACCGTTTCGGCACAATTAAAGAAAAATGCCAAATTGGATTTGGTAGGGGGTGATTTTTACCTGATTCAGTTAACTCAGAAAATTTCTTCTTCGGCCCACATTGAGTTTCACTCAAGAATTATTCTGCAAAAATTTATTCAACGAAGTTTGATCAAAATTTCTTCAGAAATTATCGAAGAATCGTACGATGAAACGACTGATGTTTTTGATTTGCTTGATAAAGCCGAATCTAAATTATACGAAGTTACACAAGGAAATATTAAAAGAAGTTCCGAAACTGCTCAAAGTCTGGTGATCCAAGCGAAAAAACGAATCGAGGAAATTGCCAACAAAGAAGGTTTGAGCGGTGTTGCAACCGGTTTTGAAAAGTTGGACAAAGTAACCTCAGGTTGGCAACCCAGTGATTTGATTATCATTGCTGCAAGACCGGGTATGGGTAAAACCGCATTCGTTTTATCCATGGCACGAAACATGGCGATTGATTATAATCAGCCTGTTGCTGTATTTTCGTTGGAAATGTCTTCTGTGCAGTTGATTACACGTTTAATTTCTTCAGAAACGGGCTTATCCTCCGAAAAGTTGCGAACCGGTAAACTAGAAAAACACGAATGGGAACAACTGAGTGTGAAAGTTAAAAATCTTGAAAAAGCACCTTTATATATTGATGATACGCCGTCGCTTTCCATTTTTGATTTGCGTGCAAAAGCCCGACGTTTGTCATCGCAGCACGGAATTAAACTAATTATTGTTGATTATTTGCAATTGATGACAGCCGGAGGAGGTGGAAAAGGAGGAAGTGGAAATCGTGAACAAGAAATTTCAACTATTTCACGAAATTTAAAAGCGTTGGCAAAAGAATTAAGCGTTCCGGTTATTGCATTGTCGCAGTTATCGCGTGCGGTTGAAACGCGTGGTTCCAGCAAAAGACCTTTGCTTTCCGACCTTCGTGAATCAGGAGCAATTGAGCAAGATGCTGATATTGTTTCGTTTATTTACCGTCCCGAATATTATAAAATTGATGAATGGGATGATGAAGAGCGTTCCCCAACGGCAGGCCAGGCAGAGTTTATTATTGCCAAACACCGGAATGGTAGTTTAGAAAATATCCGACTGAAGTTTATCGGAAACTTAGGTAAATTTGATAATTTGGATGATTTTACAACCGATATCAGTGATTTTGCTTCTCGAATGAACTCGGATGAAACATCATTTATAACCAAAAATCTTCCGTCTGCCCATGAAGCGTTTGGAAGTAATATGAACGATCCCGAAGACGATAGCGATGTTCCATTTTAACTTTTAATCCTTTGAAAAGCGGATTTTTTTATCATTTTCTTCACATTAATTCTGCTATCTTTGAAACATACAATTGATTGTATTATTTCTAATAGTATGGTTTTACAAAAATATATAGTGGTACTTCTGATTTTTTTCAGTTCAATGCAACTGAAAGCAAATTTCATACTGTTACCAATGGATGAAAGCACGCAGCAAAATCATCTGAAAGCTTATGGAATAACCTATTGGGCGTTAAATAACGATTATAAAACTAGTTGGTTATTAAACTATCGAGGCGGTTCTTTTTTGTTGCCGGATGTTGCAGAAATTCGCAAAGAATGTCAGATTCGAGGCGTTAGTTTTGAACTTTTAACAGACGGTCAAGCCAATCAAATTTTAGAAGAAATCAGCAGTCCGTCTCAAAATATGGAAGCGGTTGTTTTAGAAAAAGCACCTAAAATTGCAGTTTATACTCCAAAAGGCAAAAAGCCATGGGACGATGCAGTAACCTTGGTGTTAACCTATGCCGAGATTCCTTTTACAGCTGTTTATGACGAAGAAGTATTGTCGGATCAATTGCTACTTTATGATTGGTTGCATTTGCATCACGAAGATTTTTCGGGTCAATATGGTAAGTTTTTCGGAGCCTACAAAAATGCACCTTGGTACATCGAACAAAAGCGAGAAGCGGAGGAATTAGCCACCAAATTAGGATTTTCAAAAGTATCCGATGAAAAATTAGCTGTTGCAAAGAAAATTAGAGATTTTGTCATTGGTGGCGGTTTCATGTTTGCTATGTGTTCGGCAACGGATAGTTTTGATATTGCACTTTCAGCCGAGGGAGTAGATATTTGCGAACCCATGTTTGATAGTGATGAAAGTGAGCCCAATTATCAATCGAAAATTGATTATTCAAAAACGTTTGCTTTTAAAGATTTTACGTTGGAACGACGACCCACTATTTATGAGTTTTCAGACATTGATATGACCTCCCGACGTAAAGTAATGATGGAGAAAGACTATTTTACTTTGATGGAATATTCTGCAAAGTGGGATCCTATTCCAAGTATGTTATGCCAAAATCACACGCAGTTGGTCAAAGGTTTTATGGGACAAACCACAGCTTTTGATAGTCAATTGGTAAAATCAAACGTTTTGGTGATGGGTGAAAATCTTTATAATGGTGAAGCACGGTACATTCACGGAACCAAAGGAAAAGGAATGTTTACATTCTTTGGCGGTCATGACCCTGAAGATTATCAACATTTGGTAGGTGATTCGCCCACAGTCTTAGATTTGCATCCAAATTCGCCGGGCTATCGGTTGATTTTAAATAATGTTTTGTTTCCTGCGGCTAAGAAGAAGAAACAGAAAACATAATGAATAAAAAAAATCGAAAAATAAAATTCCAAATTCCAATAATGATACACGGAATTTGGAATTTTCACTTTGGAATTTGAGTTGAAATTTTTAATTTCAACTCAAATTCTCCTCATTTTCTTTATCCAAATATTCTTGAACAATATCAATAGCATTGGTTACAACATCACTTAGAGCAGTAATAAAAGTGCCATCATCTGCAATATTTATCGCATGTTTGATGGCTTCAATCTCTTTTGGAATAATTTCATAAGTCACCGGACGGTTTGCCAATTGAATTCCTTCTAATATTAAATCGATGATTTCTTGTTCAGTTCTTCCGCGTAAGTGTTTTTCTTGACGAATGATGATATGGTCAAACATACGAGCGGCAATCTCTGCACAATCGCGAATATCTTCATCTCGTCTGTCGCCAACACCGGCAATAATACCAATTTTTCTCGTGGCTTCAATGTTACTCAACAAATCTTCAATAGCTGTATAACCCGCCGGATTGTGAGCAAAATCAATCATTACCTTGAATCGTTTGAATTCAAAAATATTCATTCGTCCAGGCGTTTGAGCAACACTTGGAATAAAGGTTTGCAAGGAAAGACTAATATCATCCGTTTTAAAACCATATAAATAACTTGCCAATGTTGCCGCCAACACGTTTTGAATCATAAATTTAGCTTTGCCTCCTAAAGTCAAAGGGATATGTAAAACTTTTTCAACACGTATTTTCCAATCACCTTTTTTAATGGTAATGTATCCATTTTCATAAACAGCTACAATTTTTCCTTCTTTACTCAGTTTTTTTACAATGGGATTTTCTTCATCCATGGCAAAATAGGCAATATTGCAACTTAAATCATTGGCAATTTTCAAACACTGATCGTCTTCGGCATTTAAAATTGCCCAACCATCTTTTTTTACACTACGAACAACCACGCTTTTCACACGGGCTAAATCATCCAATGTATCAATGTCGTTAAGACCCAAATGATCTTCTCTGATGTTGGTTATCAAAGCAATATCGCATCTGCTAAAGCCCAAGCCGGCTCTCAAAATTCCACCGCGAGCGGTTTCCAAAACGGCAAATTCTACAGTTGGATCTTTCAAAATATATTCCGCACTTAGAGGTCCGGTGGTGTCACCTTTTTCCAACATGTGATTTTGAATATAGATTCCATCCGAAGTGGTGAATCCAACGCGATACCCATTATTTTTTACAATATGAGCGA
Organism: Flavobacterium sp.; assembly: GCF_044371705.1. Classification (GTDB taxonomy): domain Bacteria; phylum Bacteroidota; class Bacteroidia; order Flavobacteriales; family Flavobacteriaceae; genus Flavobacterium. The sequence continues at coordinate 27,989 of NZ_JBILTE010000003.1, forward strand.
GTAGTCGGGTTGTTGTTGTTTTTCCATTAGTTCCGGTGACAGCAATAATTGGAATTCGGCTTGGTTTTCCGGGTGGATAAAGCATGTCAATTACCGGAGCGGCTACATTTCTTGGTAATCCTTCCGATGGAGCTAAATGCATCCTGAAACCGGGAGCGGCGTTTACTTCTAAGATGACACCACCATTTTCTTTTAACGGTTGCGTCAAATTTTCTGCCATGATATCAATACCACAAACGTCTAAGCCAATTACTCTGGAGATACGTTCAGCCAAAAATATGTTTTCCGGATGCATCATATCGGTTACATCCACCGAAGTTCCGCCGGTACTTAAATTGGCGGTTGATTTTAAATAAACCGTTTCGCCATTATTTGGGATGGTTTCTAGGGAGTAGTTCATTTTTTCTAACAAATCCGTCGTGTCTCTGTCAACCGTGATTTCGGTTAAAACATTTTCATGACCATACCCTCTTTTTGGATCTAAATTGGTCGTGTCAATTAATTCTTGAATCGTTTTTTTACCATCACCCACCACATGAGCAGGAACACGTTTTGCAGCGGCAACTAATTTATTGTCGATTACTAAAACCCTAAAATCAAAACCCGTTATAAATTTTTCGACAATTACACGACGGCTGTATTTTTGAGCATGAGCTAAACCTTTAATTGCATCTTCCCAAGTAACGACATTTATTGACGCCCCCTTTCCATGATTGCCGTCCAAAGGTTTAATCACAATTGGATATCCAATTTTTTTGATGGTAAGTTCCAAATCTTCTGCATCCACACAAATGGACCCGCTGGCAACCGGTATAGATGCCATGTCCAGCATACGTTTAGTTTCTTCCTTATTGCAGGCAATATCTACAGCAATACTGCTGGTTTTGCAAGTAATCGTCGCTTGAAAACGCATTTGATGCACACCATAACCTAATTGAACTAGTGAATTGGTCCCTAATCTTATCCAGGGAATGTCTCGTGCCACGGCTTCTTCAACAATACTTCCGGTGGAAGGACCGAGGCGTACACGTTCGCGGATTTCTTTCATTTTTAGTATATCAGCTTCTAAATTATATGCGGTGCCGGCGATTAAAGCCTCTGCAATTCGCACCGAGCTTTCGGCGGCAAACATTCCTACATTTTCTTCAACATAGCTAAAAACTACATTATAAACACCAGGTGTTTTGGTTTCTCGTGTTCTGCCAAAACCCGTATCCATCCCAGCAAGTGATTGAATTTCTAGGGCAATATGTTCAATTACATGTCCCATCCAAGTACCTTTTTCTATTCGCATAAAAAAACCGCCACGAACGCCTTCGGAACAGCGATGTTCAATCATTGTTGGAAACATTTCTTCCAATCGTTCCCTAAAGCCTTCAATTTTGTTGGTGGGATATTGTTCCATCTCTTCAAGATCGAGACGCATCTGTATCAATTTCTTGCGTTGAGTACTCCAAAGATTAGGTCCACGAAGTGCTTGTACTTTTAGTATTTTCATAAATCTATAAATTGAAAGGGAGTATTAGTTTTTAGCTATTTTGAATGATTTTGTTAAAAATAAGAAATATTTGTGTCACTCAATTAGTTTTTTTGTCGTGTCGGTTAAATTTTATTTTAAACACTGAAATTAAATCAATTATTTATTGATTTTCAGAATTTTAGGTTTACTAGCAAATAGTGTTCATTGCTTTTTTCAAAATCCTTTAAAACTATTGAATAGTAGCAAGATTTTATTATTTTTACCAAATGAATAGTAGAGGAAAACTAATTATTATTGGTGGAGCTGTTGATAAAGGCAGTTTCACTGAATCGAGTTTTGATAAAGATGTTTCTAAGAATATGAATTTCTTTGAAAAAGGAATCTTAAAACGCATCATCGACGAATCTAAATTCAAAGAAAACTCCAGAATTGAAGTGGTGACAACAGCTTCTAAAATTCCACGAGAAGTGGGTCCGGAGTATGCCAGAGCTTTTCAATACCTTAATGCCTCAAATGTTGATGTTTTACACATTGAAAGACGTGAACAGGCAGGAGAGCAAGAAAATTTAAATCGACTGCAAGCGGCAGATATTGTTATGTTTACCGGTGGCGATCAATTGCGACTATCGTCTATTTTAGGAGGTACAAAATTTCACGATATTTTATTGAATAAATATACTCATGAAGATTTTATATATGCAGGTACTTCTGCAGGTGCTGCGGCAGCTTCAAATAATATGATTTATCAAGGAAGTAGCCATGAGGCCTTATTAAAAGGAGAAGTTAAAATCACCAGCGGATTAGGTTTAATTGACGATGTAATCATTGATACTCATTTTGTACAAAGGGGTAGAATAGGTCGATTGTTTCAAGCAGTTGTTGGGAACCCGAAGGTCTTAGGAATTGGACTTGGAGAGGATACAGGTTTGTTAATTACAAACAATAAAAAAATGGAAGCTATTGGTTCCGGACTTGTTATTTTAGTAGACGGACGTGAAATCAAAGACACCAATTTAACTCAAGTTGAATTAGGACAACCTATTTCTATTAATCATTTAGTTACACATGTAATGAGTATGTATGATACTTTTGATTTGGAGACGTATAGAATGCATATTCAATCGTCACAATACGTATAATTTTAATTTTTACCTATGTTTGGAACACAGATTGTTGAAATTAAATAAATTTTAAAAATCTTTGTTCCTTTTTAATTTACAGTTATGTCTAAAATAATTATCCATGGCGGTTTTTTCTCAGAATCTTCTACCAATATAAAAACTAAAATAGCGAAGCAAAATGCTTTACTTCGAATTATCAAGGATTCCTACGAATACCTTAGAACACATAATGCTTTACAAACGGTTATTTATGCGGTTACCTTATTAGAAGATGATGAATTGTTTAATGCCGGCATTGGTTCACAAATCCAAAGTGATGGAAAAATTCGGATGAGTGCTGCTTTAATGGATGGTTCGTCTTTGAAAATGAGTGGAGTGATTAATATTGAAGAAGTTAAAAATCCTATTCAAGTAGCAGAAGTTTTGATGAATGAAGAGGATCGAATAGTTGGAGGAAGTGGAGCAACGAAATATGCCCGAAAACACGGATTCAAACAGTTTTCAACTGAAATTCCACAACGCAAAGCAGAATTTGAAGCGAAACTAAAAGCAACCAGAATTGGAACAGTAGGTTGTGTTGCATTGGATGCAGAAGGAAAGATTGCCGTTGCAACTTCTACAGGAGGAAAAGGATTTGAAATTCCCGGACGAATTTCAGATTCTGCAACTGTAGCGGGAAATTATGCCAACGAATTTTGTGGAGTTAGTTTAACAGGAGTAGGCGAGGACATTGTAAGTGGAGCAGTTGCAACTAAAATTGTCACTCGCGTAACAGATGGATTTTCGCTTCAAGAAGCTTTTGAAAAAACATTTTCTGAACTAAAACCTTTTGATGGTTTTGCCGGAGCGATAGCCATTGACAAAGATGGAACTATTTTCCACCAGGATTCGCATCCAACTATGGTTTTTGCAAGTTTTGATGGGGAAAAAGAAGAAGTTTTTAGTTAGATTCAAATTCGATTAAGTGCTAATTTCTATGTATGTTTCAACTTTACTATTGATAAAAAAGTTTTTCTATTGAGTGAAATGCTATAGGCTAAACTCATAAAAATACACCACGAAATGAGAAAGGAAGGGAATTTTTCAACTCCAAATTGAAGGTATTCATTTTTTGAAAAAACCAGCATTACAAAAACCACCAAAACATAGCATGCAGATAGTACAAGAAAGCTAAATTTCAGATTACTTACTTTAAAAATAAAGGAATTAAAGTAAAATAATAACAAAGCAGCCAAATAACCACCTGTTGTTACCATAATAATTCCCTCATATTCGGTGACTTCTCCGGAAGATATATCCAAAAGCCATTCATCAAAGAAATAGATAACTATTGCCAACCCCAAAAAGACCAAATAACTCTGACCCAAGGAGAGTATCACTCCCAAAGGACGATTTATTTTGATTTTATCTAAATTTACTAAACTCACGGATAAGGCAAACACTAATGGTAGGAAAAACAAGGCTTTTTCAACGGAAGGAACAAGTAACATCGTAATGATAACCAAAAGGGAACCTGAAATAATTCGAAACATTTGATACATAGTGATGAAGAATTTTAAACTTTAAATGTACTGAAAATAAAAAAATCCCAATTGAATGACTGAGATTTTTTTTTTTCATTAAATTTTGTGATTAATATTTGATAATTTTTGTTTGATAATTTTGGTCTTTTGTAGAAATCGACAAAATGTAAATTCCGCTTGATTGATTACTAACATCTATCGTTTGTATAGTATTGTTTTGAAAGGGGAATGTTTGAACTACTTGACCCTGCATATTAGTAATTGCGATGACACCTTTTTCCGCAAAACTTGTTGTTGTATTAATTGTTATGAAATCATTCGTAGGATTAGGATATAATTTGAACGTATTGTTTATTCCGATTATTTCTTCATTTGATAAGGGTGTTGGACACGCAACTACCACAATTATATTGGAATTAATATTGCTTCCAATGCCTAATTGACCTTCTAGTCCTCTTCCGGCAGACCAAAGATTCGCTCCAATTTCCATTGCTTCCGAATGAACAAACCCGGCAGAAATAAGTTGCCAATTCGTGCCTGTTCCCACTTGATTAAGAATGTTTGTATTAGTATTATTTCCGATACCTAATTGTCCTGAACTATTTTGACCGGATGTCCAAAGAGTATTGTCAGTTCTAAGAACCATTGAATGGGTTTGCCCAGCTGAAATAGCGAAATAAAAATTAATAGCCCCACTTGTTGCTACAACCAATGTTGGGATATTCGCCGCAGTATTTGTTCCGCTACAAAGTTGCCCGTTAGTGTTGTTTCCCCAAGTATACAGAAGGCCATTTACATCTAGTGCCATGCTATGATCAAATCCGGCCGATACAGCTGACCATGTTGCAGGTGAAATTATTATGGGATTGTTGCTTGCTGTTGCTGTTCCATTTCCTAATTGTCCAAATGGATTGTTGCCCCATGACCATAAAGTTCCGGTGGTTTTAATTGCCAAAGTATGTTCGTTACCGGCTTCTATTTGCGACCAATCGGTTGCAGTTCCCACTTGTGCAGGTACATTAGTGTCTAGTAGGGTATTATTTCCTAACTGCCCCACGGCATTTCTACCCCAGGTCCAAAGTGTACCATTGTTTTTTAAAGCCACACTGAACAAAGAGCCGGCGGATACTTTTATCCAATCAGTTGCAGTTCCCACTTGAGTAACATTAAAAGTGGCACTGTTAAAAACGCCATTCCCTAATTGGCCAAAAATTCCGCTACCCCAAGACCATAAAGTTCCATTTGTCTTAACTGCTAAAGAATGGTTGCCTCCTGCGGAAACTGTTAACCAGTCGTTAGCTGTTCCGATTTGAATCGGTAAATTTTCCGAAACGGAAAAGTAACCTAGTCCTAAAAGGTTTGCGTTTGCACCCCAGCCCCACAATGTTCCATCCGCTTTTATTGCAAGTGTGAAATTTTGTCCTGCCGAAACCTCACGCCAACAACTTGTCGTACCTCCTTGTCCATATAAACTGGGCACATCTCCAAAGAGGACAAAGGTTGTAATTGCAACAATTAAAAGTAGTTTTGTTTTCATAATTGTTTTGTTTTTTGGTTATACTATTTATTCATTTAATATGTTAATTTTTTAAAAATATAATAAAAATAAAATAAAACATTAAACGAATTTACAAAATATTATGACATCATTTACAAATTAGTCAATAAAAAAATCCCTGCCAATTGACAGAGATTTCTATATAAGTAAGTTAGAATCGATTGTTAAAAACGTTTATTTTACTTTATTCAAAATTGCTTTAAAAGCTTCTGGATGATTCATCGCTAAATCAGCAAGAACTTTACGGTTCAATTCGATACCGTTAGCTTTTACTTTTCCAATAAATTGAGAATAACTCATTCCTTCCAAACGAGCACCAGCGTTGATACGCATGATCCATAATGAACGGAAGTTTCTTTTGTTTTGTTTTCTGTCACGGTACGCATAAACCATGGCTTTTTCAACCGCGTTTTTGGCAACCGTCCAAACGTTTTTACGTCTACCAAAGTAACCTTTGGCTTGCTTTAATACTTTTTTTCTTCGTGCTCTTTTAGCAACAGAATTTACTGATCTTGGCATAATTTTCTTGTTTTTTTGTAGCAGGCGTCCCGAATTTAATCAAGGGAACTTGTCGGCCATACTCCAAGGTTATTAAATAACTTTTAACCTAAAGAATTTAATTGTTGTAGGATTCAAGTCTTAATACTTAATACTCAAATCTTAATACAATTATATAATTCTTAATTGTTGTTTAATGCTTTTCTCATCGGTTTTGTGAACCAAAGTCGAATGAGTTAGAGCTAATTTACGCTTTTTAGACTTTTTAGTCAAAATGTGACTTTTAAAAGCGTGTTTTCTCTTGATTTTTCCAGAGCCAGTTACTTTGAATCGCTTCTTAGCACTGGATTTTGTTTTCATTTTAGGCATAATTTCCCAAATTTATTTGTGATTCAACTTACTTACTTTTTGTCATGCTGAACTTGTTTCAGCATCCTTTTTTTTTCAATCTATTTACTGCGACTGAAAACAGAAAACTGTTTACTTCTTCTTCTTAGGAGCGAGGTACATAATCATACGTTTTCCTTCTAAAACCGGTAAAGCTTCTACTTTTCCTATTTCCTCTAAATCCTGGGCTAAACGTAATAATAAAATTTGTCCCTGCTCTTTATAAATGATGGATCGTCCTTTAAAGAATACAAACGCTTTTAACTTAGCACCTTCTTTTAAGAATTTCTCAGCATTTTTCTTTTTAAACTCATAGTCATGCTCATCTGTTTGTGGTCCGAAACGAATTTCTTTCACTACAATTTGAGTCGATTTGGCTTTGAGCATTTTTTCTCTTTTTTTCTGCTCGTATATAAATTTCCCATAGTCCATTAATTTACATACTGGGGGCTCCGCATTTGGAGATATTTCTACTAAATCCACCTCGAATTCTTCAGCTAATCGTAATGCTTCAGAAATTTTGTAAACCCCTGGCTCTATGTTTTCACCTACCAATCGTACTTCGGGAACACGAATTAAATTATTAATTCTATGTGCTGCCTTCTTTTCTACTCTGGGTTGATATCCCCTGTTGTTTCTAATTGCTATGACTTTTTATTTTTTAAGTTAAACTTCAAATGTTTTTAATGTTTTGCTAATTTCATCATTAATTATTTTAGCAAATTCCTCAATAGTAACAGTACTGTTACCTCTTCCTTCTTGACCATGTCGTCTAATTGAAATGGTTCCGTTTTTCTCTTCTTCTTCACCAACAACAATCATAAACGGAATTTTCTTTACTTCGGCATCCCTGATTTTCTTCCCAATAGTTTCACTGCGGTTGTCAATCAGGCCGCGAATTTCGTGATTTTCTAGCAAATTTAAAACTTTTTGAGCATAATTTTCATATTTCTCACTCAAAGACAGGATTATAGCTTGCTCAGGCATTAACCACAGTGGGAAATTTCCTGCTGTGTGTTCTAAAAGGATTGCTATAAATCGCTCCATCGAACCAAAGGGTGCTCTGTGGATCATCACCGGACGGTGCATTTCATTATCCGCTCCTTTGTAAGTCAATTCAAAACGCTCCGGTAAATTATAATCTACTTGAATAGTTCCCAATTGCCATTGTCTTCCCAAGGCATCTTTCACCATAAAGTCTAATTTCGGTCCGTAAAAAGCAGCTTCGCCATATTCTACAACCGTATTTAAACCTTTATCTCTTGCGGCATTGATGATGGCATTTTCTGCTTTTTCCCAATTCTCATCGCTTCCAATATATTTTTCTCGGTTCTCTTGATCTCTCAATGAAATTTGAGCCGTGAAATTTTCAAATCCTAACGAACTGAAAACATACAAAACCAAATCAATTACTTTTTTAAACTCACTGTCCAATTGATCCGGAGTACAGAAAATATGGGCATCATCTTGCGTAAATCCGCGGACTCGCGTCAATCCATGCAATTCACCACTTTGCTCATAACGATAAACGGTTCCAAATTCAGCGTAACGCTTCGGTAAATCTTTATAACTCCACGGTCTTGTGTTATAAATTTCACAGTGATGCGGGCAATTCATCGGCTTCAACAAAAACTCTTCGCCTTCTGCCGGAGTGTGAATTGGCTGAAAACTATCTGCACCATATTTTGCATAATGTCCCGAAGTAACATATAATTCTTTCTGACCAATATGAGGTGTCACCACTTGCTCATAACCCGCTTTTTTCTGAGCTTTTTTCAAAAACTGCTCCAAACGGTCACGCAAAGCAGCTCCTTTTGGCAGCCACAATGGTAAACCTTGACCCACTTTTTGCGAAAAAGCAAATAAATCCAACTCTTTGCCTAATTTTCTATGGTCTCTGCGTTTGGCTTCTTCCAGCAATTCTAAATATTCCGACAAATCTTTCTGCTTCGGAAACGAAATTCCGTAAACACGAGTCAGCTGTTTATTCTTTTCATCACCACGCCAATAAGCACCTGCCACGCTCATAATTTTCATCGCCTTAATCAATCCCGTATTCGGAATATGTCCACCGCGGCACAAATCAAAAAAGTTAGCATGATCACAAAACGTTATCGTTCCGTCTTCCAAATTCGAAATCAATTCCGTCTTATATTCATTATTCTTATACACTTCCAAAGCCTCTGCTTTCGAAACCGGACGCATTTTAAACTCATGCTTCTCTCTCGAAATTTCTAAAACTCGGTCTTCAATGGCTTTAAAATCGGCTTCTGTAATTTTCGTAGCACCAAAATCCACATCATAATAAAACCCATTATCAATTGCCGGACCAAGTGTTAACTTAATTCCGGGATATTGCTCCTCCAAAACCTGAGCCATCACGTGCGAAGTCGAATGCCAAAACGCTTTTTTGCCCTCTTTATCATTCCACGTATATAATATGAGTGAACCATCCGTGGTCAATTCCGTCGTCGTTTCCACAATAGTGCCGTTATATGACGCAGAAATCACATTTCTCGCCAAACCTTCACTAATACTTCTTGAAACACCCATCGGAGTCGAATGCTTCTCAAACTCCTTAACCGAACCGTCAGGTAAACTAATTTTTATCATGCCTAAATTTTTAAATGTCCCGAAGCTTCGGGATGCAAATATATAAGTTTACAAAATCCCACAC
>NZ_JBILTE010000247.1:0-3189 GCF_044371705.1 Flavobacterium sp.
AAAAAACGAAATTTGGCGTGACAAAATTCTTAAATTTAAAAGCGGACAAATAGTAGAAACAGAATTAATAACAAAAAACTTTGCACGTGTTACATATACGCCAGACAGTTTCATAGAAGAGAAAGCATAATGACTACAAAAATAATCATACGGTGGACTTTAATTTTATCAATAATTGCATTGATAGTTTATTACTTTTATCCTGAACAAAAATTAGCATATAATATTAAAATTGACTCATTAGTAGTTTATAAATCGAAGAGAGAATTAATGGCTTATTCAAAAGGACAATTAATCAAGACCTATAAAATTTCACTCGGCAGAAATCCAATTGGCGACAAAGAATTTGAAGGAGATAAAAAAACGCCCGAAGGGGTTTATTTTATCAATGCTAAAAATCCCAAAAGTGGCTATTACAAAAATTTGGGCATTTCTTATCCGAATAAACAAGACATAGAAGTTTCAAAAAAACTTGGTAAGCCGACAGGTGGAGATGTAAAAATTCACGGACTTAGAAACGGAACAGGTTTTATTAGTAAATTTCAGCGTTGGTATGACTGGACAGCAGGTTGCATTGCTTTGACAGACCAAGAAGTTGACGAACTTTATAACACGGTGGACATCGGGACGAAAATTGAAATTAAACCATAATGAAAAGAAAAACGGCTTATAACAGCACATTGGCAATAGGCGGGGTTTCGTCTCCGCTTGACAGTTTTGTGGTAGCCGAAAGTTCAGTTCTCCGCACTAACTTTTGTGCTAAAAAGCCCGCCCATCGCCAATCTGCAAATCGTTAGCGGGCATTGTAAAACGACAAACAACACACATATATATGAAACAGACATCACTTTTACTTACAATTTTAATCATATGCATAAAGACATATGGACAAGACCAAAATACTGCCTTCAACAGGTTTAGAATTCATACAAACTGGGATTATCAAGACTCAGCCTATTACCAAATTGGAACCAAAAAAGACACTTTAAGGGCTGGGTGGACAATTACTGAAACTAAAGGAGGAATTCTAATACAAAGGACATTATTAAGAGATACTGTTTTAACGACTAAAGTCGACAGCTTAATTGCAATTAGGAGTAATTGGAAAGCTGGAGAAATTAAACACACATCAGACGCACCTGACAAGCTATTTGTGAATCCATATGTCTTTACAAATCCAGTTGATGCCTACCTTAATAAGAAATTCTATCTTAAGATTCCAGAGAATAGTCGTATTATACTGACTCATTCATTTGTTAAATGGAGTGCAATAACAATTCCGTTTGCGATAAGACCCGCCTTGAATGACAGTATCGGAAGTAAAGTAACAGCTGATTTAAAAGTTGGTGCTTCTGTTTCATATAACTTTAATTGGGAGACATTCAAAAATAGAAGAATTGAAGCAAAAAAGAGTGCCCTTGGAATTTCAGCTGGAATAGGTTTTGGATTTTCAAAAGTAACCTTGGACAAAAGTTCAACAAGTTTATCCAAAGAACCATACAAAGACTCCGAAGACGGATTAGCGTTTTTTATTACACCAGGTATTGGATTAAATTTAAAAGGATTTCAAATCGTTGGTTTTTATGGTTGGGATATTGGCTTAACAAAAAATGTTTCCGACTGGAATTATAATAAAAAACCATACATTGGAATTGGACTAGGCATTGACATTTCAACTATTGGAAAATAACAACGACCCGCTAACATTGGTTTTGCGAAAAAGCGGGTTCAGTGCTAATTTGAACATTTGGAGTTCTAATGAGCATTTGTGCTAAACCGAATATTTGTGCTTCTAATTCCGCTTCTTCGCAAAGCCAAGAACCGTTATAGGGCATTTTAAAAGACGACAGTGAGACAAGTAACAACTATACTTTTTCTATTATTTTTCTCTCAAGTTTTTGGACAAAAATGGCATTTGGACGACATTGATAAAAGTAAAGAATTCAAATATAAATACACTTTTACATTTGAAAATGCTGAAGATAGTTCTTCTTTTATCTTCAAGAAAAAGGACACGAAATCAATTTCGACAATTCAAATAACAGACAACAAAGGCGACACAGTAGTTTACGCAACTATCAAAGTTAATGATTTAGAAAATGACACTTCATTAATAATTCTAACCTCCACCGAAGGACTCGTTAAACTGGAATTAAAACCTAGTAAGTACAATTTGGAAATAACTTCAATAGGATATGACAAGTTCATATTCAATTTTGATATTTTTGAAAATGAAAGTTTTAATTTGAAAGTACAACTTGGACTTGGGCCTGAATTAGGAATTTATGCAATACATTCTAAGGCTATACTTTCTGAACCTGAAATTCTTGCGATAGTTAATTGCGTTAAGGAAAATCGAGAAGTGAAATATACAAAGTGTAATGACATAAAGAGATACTTTATTATGACGCAATACTAAAGGCAAAACGTTAAAGGGCATTTTAAAAGACGACACATTATGAAATTAATACAGACATTCATCCCATTTATCTGCTTGACAGTTTTGTCATGTAACTATTCAAGTAAAGACAAGAAATTATCGACTGAAAAGCCCAAAATAATTGATACTAAATCGACTGTTGACTCTATGGAAATTTTATACCCATCACTTTGGGTTTACGGAGGACCACCTGACCCCAAAGACCACCAAAGGCAAATCGTTGACGAATGGTATCATTTCAGATTTAAAATAAAAAGCAGTCGTTGCACAGATTCACCAGAAGAAGGAACAGATAAACATAATAAATTTACCGACAGTATAATGACTGCAAGACTTGGAAAAGATTGGTATCAAAAGTTTGAAAAAACTGTTGACAGCTTATTTGCAGTGGATTCTATGGCAGTTGCTATAGCTCTAGCGGACAAGTTTATTCTCAATTTTGACACAACGACTGAGAGGCATAATGACAAATATGACTTTTATCCAAATTTGCGTTACACTGCACATGCTACTGCTGACAACAATTTAAAAGTTGTGACAGTAGAAGGTTATGGTGTAGTTTATAATGCCGTTGGTAGCCTCAATTATCTACGTGCGACAGTTGACATGAAAAGAAAAAAAGTAATCAGCATTGACAAAACAGCATATTCATCATGGTAGACAAGTTGACCAAAGAAAGAAAAACGCCCTATAACAGCACATTGGCAATAGGCGGGGTTTCGTCTCCGCTTGACAGTTTTGTGGTAGCC
>NZ_JBILTE010000248.1:0-3183 GCF_044371705.1 Flavobacterium sp.
TTGGTATTTCCCGTCCAATAAAAATCGGGTAATTTATTATAGTTTTCCAATCCATTCATGCTGGAATAATTTGGCATTTCTTTCCAATAAATGCCGCGGACATATTCCCGCCATCCCAAAATTTGTCGCACAAAACCTTCTACTTGCGAAAGGGTAATTTCATCTTCATTTTGATGATAATAATGTACAACCTGTTCAATCACTTCCTTCGGCGAAAGCATTTTTGTATTCATCGCAAACGACAGGCGGGAATGAAAAAGAAACTTTTCTTCCGTATGCATTGCATCTTCATAATCGCCAAAATGTTTCAATAAATTTTTGCAGAAATAATCAAGTTGTTCCAAACATTCTTCACGAGAGGTTGGCCAATTAAAATTTTCCGCATCAATTGAACCAAAGGTTTTGACCTCCATTTTTTCCAATTGATGAATAATTACTTTCACATTTTTAGAAAACACTTTCGCATTCGGAACGGGAACTTCGCCTTTGTATTTTTTCCGATTGTCGTGATCAAAATTCCATTGATTCCCAACAGGATTAGCTCCAACCATCAAAATATCGTGCTTTTTTCGCATCATACGATAGAAATTCTCCATTAGCAACAATTTCTTTCCTTGAAAAAATTCGGCTAATTCGGTTCGGGTTGTATAAAAATGTTCAGTGTCAAAAACCTCTGTTGAGATGGTAAGTTTTTGGCAAATTTGCTTTAATTGTTCATCCAATCGAAATTCATCCGGTAATTGATAGTCAAATTTTTGAATGGAATGTTGCTCGATAGTTTGTTGAATTAATGCTTCTAAAATTTGCGGATTATTGACATCATCAATTTCAAAATAAACCACTTGATGATTTTTACTTTTTAAATGCGAGGCAAAATTCCGCATACTTAAAAAGAATGCCACTACTTTTTGAATGTGATGTTTCACATAATCGGTTTCCTGACGCATTTCTGCCAAGAGATAAATGACATTTTCATCGGTTTGCTGAAACCAAGAATGGTTGTGATTCAATTGGTCACCGAGAAGAAGTCGAAGTGTTTTCATTGTCATTGCGAGGCACGAAGCAATCTCATTATTTTTTGTAGTTTCAGGTTTCAAGTTTCAAGTTGGGAGTTGCTCGGTGAAATTTTTAAATTCGTGTTAATCCGTGACATTCGTGTCAACTCTTTTGTTCAGGTTCAGCGTAACTTGAAACTTGAAACAAATTTATCTTAACCAAAGTCTCTGATATTCCCCTTTTGCATCATACATTTCCGCTTGTCGTTGGATGTTAAATTTTCGGTCTCTCGGATCATTTCCTACTCCTGAATTATACATCCAATTCCCGTAATTCGAATGTACATCATAATCAATCAACATGCTTTCAAAATAAAGTGCTGCCACCCGCCAATCTTGCTCCCATTCTTTCGCCCAAAAACTCGCCACATTTTGACGGCCACGATTACTCATGAAGCCGGTTTGTTGCAATTCAATCATATTGGCATTTACAAATGGTTCATTGGTAGTGCCGTTTTTCCATTGTTCAAAAGCTTTTGAATGGAAATTCCAATCGTATTTTTTTCCTAAAATACCCTCCAGTTGAAAAATTTTGTTTCCGTGTTTTAAGGAAACATATTTAAAATAATCCCGCCATATCAATTCGAATAGCAACCAATAGGTGTCTTCATTTTTACAAATTTCTTGCTCGTATTGTTGTACTTCCCAGTAAATGGTGCGAGCAGAAATACTGCCGTTTGCCAACCAAGGCGAAAATTTCGAACTATAGTCGGTTCCAATTAATCCGTTTCGAGTTTGTTTATAAGACGACAAATTTTCGGTTTCAAAAAAATAATTTTCTAATCGTTTCCTCGCTATTGATTCGCCACCATGAAACGGAAAAGCGGAGTTGAGATGAGTTTCAAAACTTTCCAAACCTAAATCCACCAAAGAAATATTGAAAAAATTTGTTTGAATCCAATTGGAATCTGGTCGCTTTTTAATTGAAACAGTTGGTCTGACTTTTACAGTTGTTTCGCATTTTTTTCTGAAAACAGTAAAAACCTCAGGAAGTTCATTAAAATCCGAATACGGAATATCATCGGGGTGAAATAGAAATTGGTCGTATGTTTCTATCCATTTGATAGTTGAATTTTGATTTATGACTTTGTCATTAACATTGACCTCTTCACTTGTCCATTCTTTTTGAAGAAAAACAGTTGAAACTGAATGTTCTTCAATCAATTTTGGAATGATAACCTCCGGTTTTTCATAAAATACGAAAAGCGGAATGTTTTTTTCTTTCAACGAATGATAGAGTTCAAAAACGGTTTCCAATAAAAATTGAGCTCTAAATTTTTCAGTTTTTTTAAAGCCGTATTTGGTTTCAGCAAAATGCCGCGGATCTAAACAATAGACAGCCAAAACTTTTCCGCCTTTTTTGCAAGCTTCAAAAAGAGAGGTGTTGTCATGCACTCGTAAATCATTTCGAAACCAAACTAGATTGTTCATTTAATTGGAATTTGGGATTTAAGAATTAGAATTTTTACTTCTCCTACACCGCTCACTGCAATACAAAACTGCCTCCCAATTTTTCTCCCATTTTTTACGCCAGGAAAAAGGCAATTCGCATGTTTTACAATTTTTTTCAGGTAGGTTTACTTTTTTATGAGCCATTTTACAACATGGATTTGGTTGGAATATTTTGGCGAGCATATTCAAAACGATCGATTAATTTTGGAACACAGTAGCCATCCAATCCATTAATCGTAGCTACATTTTCTAAATCCAAACGCAACCAATGATCATTTTGAATCAAATTTTCTTTGATAAACAAATGTTCAATAGAAGCAATGATATGAATGGTGCCGTTTTCCTTAATTTCATATTCGTTGAGGTATTTGCATAAAATTTGAACCGGACTCCCTTTTACAAACGGAATGGAAATACCCTCTCGATAGTCTTCCTCCAACGCAGTTTTGTCAAATTCTGAAATGGTATCATCATAATTCGCCGAACTGTGATGTGCATCTATAATCATTGATTCGGTAATGTGATTAACAGTAAAATAGCCCAAATCTTTAATGTTTTTATAAGTATTTCTGGGAACTGTTGTTGGTCGAAGTATGAATCCCAATATCGCAGGATCGCTTCCCAAATGGGTAACGCTGCTAAAAACAGCAACATTAGATATTCCTTCAATAGTCTT
>NZ_JBILTE010000089.1:0-11154 GCF_044371705.1 Flavobacterium sp.
AAACCATTTCCTCATATAATTAACGTGCATTTTGTATTATTTTATAAATTGCAGCAAATAATTTTTAAAATGAAAAAGTTTCTCAAATATTTCGGCTTTCTTATTTTGCTGATTGTATTCTATTTTGGTGCAACTACGTACCCAAAATTAGACATTCTATCAGGATTTGCTGCAAAAAGTGTAGCTTCCGGACATTTCATTGACCGCCGGCCATTAGAAGTTATTCAACAAGGTGATAACGACATCGATTTGGTTCGACTGGCTTCGATTGATATTAATAAAGAATCTAAATTTGCGACCTCTTCTGTTTATGGATTAAAAAAACGCAAAGCCATTTACAGAGAAGGTTTAGGAGCTACATTAGTAACCGATGATTACGATGAAACACAACCTTATTTGGTTCCGAAACGAACAAAATTGGAAACGAATTTACCTTTTCCATACGGAGATCAAAATCAAAAAGACACGGTTTTTCCCGAGGTAGATTACCAAAAATTGAAGAAAGCGGTTGCTGATGCATTTGATAAACCCGGTTTTAAAACCAAGCGAACGCGAGCTCTTTTGGTGATTTATAAAGATCAAATCATTGCCGAAAAATACGAAAACGAATTTACCAAAAACACCAGATTCTTAGGTTGGTCAATGACTAAAAGCATTACGGCTACGTATTTTGGACTTTTGCAATATCAAGGAAAAATTGACATTAACAAACCTGCTCCGGTGAATGAATGGGCAAATGACGAACGTTCAAAAATCACCTTACACAATTTAATTCAAATGAATTCCGGTTTAGAATGGGAAGAAGATTATGGAAAAATTTCGGATGTGACGAAAATGTTGTTTATTGAAGAAGATATGGCGAAAATACAATTGGAAAAATCGGCTGCTTTTGAACCTAACACGCATTGGAATTATTCTTCCGGAACAACAAATTTACTATCAGGAATTTTGCGAAGACAATTTAAAACCCATCGAGAATATTTAGATTTTTGGTACGCCTCATTAATTGATAGAATTGGCATGCATTCGATGTTGATTGAACCTGATATGGCCGGAAACTTTGTAGGTTCTTCCTATGGATGGGCAACAGCTCGTGATTGGGCAAAATTTGGCTTACTTTATTTGCACGAAGGCAATTGGAATGGCGAACAGCTTTTTGATAAAAGTTGGGCAAAATACGTCGCTACTCCTACACCAACTTCCAACGGAGAATATGGTGGTCATTTTTGGTTAAACGCTGGTGGAAAATATCCTGATGTGCCGAAAGATATGTATTTCTGTGGCGGTTTTCAAGGTCAGAAAGTGATTATTATACCATCCAAAGAACTAGTAATTATTCGTTTTGGATTGACGGAAGATGAAGATTTTGATTTTAATGGGATGATGAAGGGGGTGATTGAAAGTATTAAGTAATTTTTAACCGCTAAGATTTACGCAAAGGACGCAAAGACTGAAGATACTAATTGGAGCTCAAAAGAATAAATTTCCTGAAGTTCAATACAGTCAATTCTCTAGCCCCGACCTTGCCTACCGGCAGGCAGGTTGCAGTGGAAATAAATAAGTTCCGAAAAAACTCGGGACTTTTTTATTGCAACGGGAAGCGGGAATATGGTTTCCAAAAATGCCCAAGCCATTCGCTTCAAATAAAAAAAATTTGATTATGAGATTTCTCCTTCGTCGAAATGACACAAATTCAGGTTAAATCTTATAAATCAAACCCCAAATTAACACCCAATTTCATCGCAATAATCTTTGTGATGCGTTGTTTGAGTTCAGGTATTTTGATGCTTTCGATAACTTCGTTGGAAAAAGCATACAGCAATAAAGCTTTGGCTTCTTTTTTAGGGATGCCTCGTTGTTGCATGTAGAACATCGCACTTTCGTCCAGCTGACCAATGGTACAGCCGTGTGAACATTTGACATCATCGGCAAAAATTTCCAATTGTGGTTTGGCATTGATGGTGGCTTTGTCGCTTAACAAAATGTTGTTGTTTTGCTGAAAAGCATCGGTTTTTTGGGCTTCTTTTTCCACAAAAATCTTTCCGTTGAAAACGCCGGTAGAGCTTCCGCCTAAAATGGTTTTATAGTTTTGATGACTTTCGCAATTAGGTGTCGCGTGATTCACTAATGTGTAATGATCCACGTGTTGCTTGTTGCCAATAATCGTAATTCCTTTTAAGGTGGAATCGATTCGTTCGCCAAAATGATAGAAATTCAAGTTGTTTCGGGTGATGTTTCCACCAAAAGAAAACGTATGCACCGCAACTCTACTCTCTTGTTTTTGAGAGATATACGTATTGTCAATCAAATTAGCTGTTTGTTCGTCGTTTTGAATTTTGTAATAATCGACAATCGCTCGTTTTTGAGCAAAAATTTCGGTTACTGAATTGGTCAATACCGGATTACTGTTCAAACTCTGGTGACGTTCGATGATTTGCACGTGAGCATTTTCGCCAACAATAATCAAATTTCGAGGTTGCACCATTAAGGCACTTTCGACTCCGGTTGAAAAATGGATGATTTCAATAGGTTTGTCGGCCACTTTGCTTTTTGGAATGTTTATATAGGCTCCTTCTTGAGCAAAAGCGGTATTTAATGTGGTTAAACTTTCGTCTTTGCTCGCTATTTGGTTAAAATATGTGTCCAAAATCATTTTATATTTTGGCTTTGTCAGCACCGATGATAGTAAGCAAACGTCAATTCCTTCGTGTGTGGTTGACGACATAAACGAACTGAATTTACCGTCTACAAAAACCAACTTATAAGTGTCGACTTCATGAAGAAAATACTCTTTTACTTCTTTAAATTCAATCGAATTTTCCCTTTTTGGAAAAACAGAGAAATCGTTTTTTAAAACTGAATTCAGTGAGGTATATTTCCAAGCTTCCTCTTTTTTGGTAGGGAACCCTTTGTTTTCAAAGTTTTTGATGGCAGAAGTTCGAATGTCGTGCAGCTGTGCAGTTACATCAACTTTTTCTTCAAAAGCCATAAAGGATGATATGAGTTTTTCTTTTAGTTCCATTTGTTGGTTTCTAGTTTCAGGTTTCAAGTTTCAGGTTTTAGGTTATTGAAACTTGTTGCCTTTAAAGTCTTTTTTGTTTAAATAAGTTATAAAGTTTTTTATCTTACCACTTAAATTTTCATATTTCGTTTTCAAATCTTCAAACTTTTCTACTGAAATATATTCGTAATCATAAAGTCTATAAATTTGTGACCTTGATTCTCCGGCAGAGCCTTTGGCGATGGATAAAAACTGACGAAATTCAATATTTCCATCTCTTTCAAAACCTTCTGCAATGTTATCCATAACAGAGCCTGATGATGCTTTTATTTGTTCTTTAAATCTAAAATCTGTTTTTAAATCAGTTTCTTTAGAAATTATATAAATTTCTTTTGCTAATTTTCTGGCTTCTTGCCAAATTTCTAAATCTTCAAACTTTGTAATTGTTGCCATGGCATATATATATTTAAATGGTTTATACTAAATTGATGGAAAAAAACTGAGTCTTGAAACTTGAAACCTGAAACAAATTTTAAACCAATTCACTTTTAATCCAATCATATCCCTTTTCTTCAAGCTCATAAGCCAGTTCTTTTCCGCCAGATTTTACGATTTTTCCATCCATTAATACATGCACAAAATCAGGAATAATATAATCTAATAAGCGTTGATAATGCGTGATGACTAAAACCGCATTTTCATTGCTTTTTAATTTGTTTACGCCGTTTGCCACAATTCGCAAGGCATCGATATCTAAACCTGAATCGGTTTCATCTAAAATAGCAATTTTGGGTTCCAACATCGCCATTTGAAAAATTTCATTACGTTTTTTCTCACCACCCGAGAAACCTTCGTTTAACGAACGAGACAAAAACTTGCGGTCAATTTCTAATAATTCTGATTTTTCTCGAATCAATTTCAACATTTCGTTGGCCGGCATCTCGTCTTTCCCATTGGCTTTTCGGTTTTCGTTGATGGCTGTTTTCATGAAATTTGTTACTGATACGCCTGGAATTTCTACCGGATATTGAAACGATAGAAAAATACCTTTGTGAGCTCTTTCTTCGGGAGCTAATTCAGCTAAATCCTCGCCTAATAATTCAACGGAACCTTCGGTTACTTCGTAATTTTCATTTCCGGCAATTACAGCAGAAAGTGTGCTTTTCCCGGAACCGTTCGGTCCCATGATGGCATGTACTTCGCCGGCTTTGATTTCAAGGTTGATCCCTTTTAATATTTCTTTGTCTTCGATGGAAGCGTGCAAATTTTTTATGCTTAACATTTTTGTTTTTTGTTTCAAGTTTAATGTTTCAAGTTCGTTTATTCAATTTTTGAAACATCTACTATTTGTTTATCTTTTTTGATTGTTCTTATGTTTCGTTCAGGCATAACTTGAAACCTGAAACTTGAAACTTATTTATCCAACAGACCCTTCTAATGAAATCTCCAATAATTTTTGTGCTTCTACCGCAAATTCCATTGGTAATTTATTCAGTACTTCCTTGCTGAAACCATTTACAATTAAGGCAATCGCCTTTTCAGTTGGAATACCACGTTGATTGCAATAAAAAACTTGGTCTTCTCCAATTTTTGAAGTTGTTGCTTCGTGTTCAATTTTGGCAGAGGTGTTTTTACTTTCGATATACGGAAACGTGTGTGCTCCACAATTATTTCCCATCAAAAGTGAATCACATTGGGAAAAGTTTCTGGCATTATCGGCATTGGCACTAATTCGAACCAAGCCTCGGTAACTATTCTGGGATTTCCCGGCAGAAATTCCTTTGGAAATAATAGTTGATTTAGTGTTTTTCCCTAAATGAATCATCTTTGTTCCGGTGTCGGCTTGTTGGTGGTTATTGGTTACAGCGATGGAATAAAATTCGCCAATCGAGTTATTTCCTTTCAAAATTACTGAAGGATATTTCCAAGTAATGGCCGAACCGGTTTCCACCTGCGTCCAAGAAATTTTTGCGTTTTTCTCGCACAAACCTCTTTTGGTCACAAAATTAAAAACACCGCCTTTTCCTTCTTTATTTCCTGGATACCAGTTTTGAACCGTTGAATATTTAATTTCAGCATCGTCCATCGCAATTAATTCTACCACAGCGGCGTGCAATTGATTTTCGTCACGACTTGGAGCAGTACAACCTTCTAAGTACGAAACATAACTGCCTTCATCGGCAATTAATAACGTTCGTTCAAACTGACCTGTTCCCGCTTGATTGATACGGAAATAAGTAGATAATTCCATTGGACATTTTACACCTTTTGGAATGTAACAAAAACTCCCATCTGAAAAAACAGCGGAATTTAAAGCGGCATAAAAATTGTCTTTTTGTGGAACAACGGTTCCTAAATATTTTTGAACCAACTCCGGATGTTCTTTGATAGCTTCAGATATACTCATGAAAATGATTCCTTTTTCAGCCAACGTCTTTTTGAAAGTCGTTGCAACAGAAACCGAATCCACCACTATATCCATCGCCACATTGTTCATTTTTTTCTGTTCATCGATTGAAATTCCGAGCTTTTTATACATCGCTAACAATTCCGGATCAACGTCGTCTAATGTTTTGTTTGGATCTGCTTTTTTTGGAGCGGAATAGTAGGAAATCGCTTGAAAATCGGGTTTATCATAATGTACATTTGCCCAATCCGGCTCAATCATTTCCTGCCAAGCACGAAAAGCTTCCAAACGCCAATCGGTCATCCATTGCGGTTCTTCTTTTTTCATAGAAATCGCACGGACAATGTCTTCGTTTAAACCAATAGGAAACGTTTCCGAGTCTAATTCGGTATAAAATCCGTATTCGTATTCTTTGGTTTCTAATTCGACTTTTAAGTCGTCTTCGGTATATTTACTCATAATTTTTTTTACAACTCTGTCAGAGTTTGAAACTCTGACAGAGTTATTGAATTTATAAAGAAAAACTCTCTCCGCAACCACACGTTCTGTTCGCATTTGGATTATTAAATACAAATCCTTTTCCGTTTAATCCGCCTGAAAATTCTAGAATTGTCCCCGCTAAGTAGAGAAAACTTTTCTTTTCAACTGCTACCCGTATATTGTTATCTTCGAACACTTTGTCGTTTTCTCCGATTTCTTTGTCAAATTTTAAATCATAAGACAAACCGGAACAACCACCGCTTTTCACGCCTACGCGAACGTAATCGCGGGTAGCATCAAAACCATCATCTTGCATCAAATCGATGATTTTCTTTTTGGCTGTATCTGAAACTTTTATCATTTGCTATTTTGATTTTGTCTAAATAAAGGGCAAATATACACCAAATCAAGAAAAATAAAACAATTTCTAACATTTTTATAACGAATGATTTGATAGAAAAAAGTTATTATAAACCCTCTAAAACGTATGTTTTTAGTAATTTGCGAAACATTTTATAATCAAGTTCAATTATGAAACTATACCCCATAGAAGCAGGTAACTTTAAACTCGATGGTGGCGCTATGTTTGGCGTGGTACCCAAAACCATTTGGAACCGAACCAATCCGGCTGATGAAAACAACCTCATCGACATTGCTGCCCGCTGTTTATTAATTGAAGAAGGAAAGCGATTGATTTTGATCGATACTGGAATGGGAAGTAAACAATCGGATAAGTTTTTTGGATATTATTCACTTTGGGGGGAACATTCTTTAGATAAATCTCTGGCTAGCTATGGTTTTCATCGTGATGATGTGACGGATGTTTTTATGACGCATCTTCATTTTGACCACTGTGGAGGTAGCGTAAACTGGAACAAAGACCGCACAGGCTATGAAGTCGCTTTCAAAAATGCAAAATTTTGGACAAATGAAAATCATTGGGAATGGGCTACTAAACCCAATTCACGTGAAAAAGCTTCTTTTCTGCACGAGAATATCATTCCAATGCAAGAAAGTGGTCAGTTAAATTTTATTAAAAGACCCAACAGTGATTTTGGTTTTTCGGAAGAAATGGATTTCGGTATTTTTTATGCAGATGGTCATACTGAGAAGCAAATGCTTCCACATATCAAATACCAAGATAAAACCATTGTCTTTTGTGCCGATTTATTGCCAACTGCTGGACATTTGCCTTTGCCTTATGTGATGGGTTATGACACCCGACCACTGTTAACATTGGATGAAAAAGCTAAATTTATGAATATTGCTGCTGAAGATAATTATTACTTATTTTTAGAACATGATGCTCACAACGAAATCATCACTGTTGAAAAAACAGAAAAAGGCGTTCGCTTAAAAGAAGTTTTCAAATGTGAAGATGTCTTAAGATAGTGTTAATCTCCTAAATAAACTTTAATAAAATTATATTTTTACTTCAAAATTTTTAAAATGAATCATTTAAAGTACATTGCTATTGTTGCCGTATCAGGTTTGCTATTAACCGGTTGCGGAACCTCAAAAAATATTTCTTACACTCAAATTAGTCCGATTTCTGCAGAAACAGTTCCCTTAAAAAACAGTAAAATTACAGGTGCGGAATTACTTCGCTGGAGTCATTTAGACTTGCTAAAGGATACTATTCCCGGAATGAGTGTAGATCGTGCCTATGAAGAATTATTAAAAAACAAAAATGGACAAAAAGTCATTGTTGCCGTAATTGATAGCGGCACCGATATTGAACACGAAGATTTAAAAGGTCGGGTTTGGACCAACACCAAAGAAATTCCCGGAAACGGAATCGACGATGACAAAAACGGTTATGTTGATGATATTCATGGTTGGAATTTTCTAGGAAACATTGTGAATGAAAATTTAGAGTTAGTTCGCATTCTGAAAAAAGGAGACGATGGCTCAGAAACATTTAAAAAAGCCCAAGAAAAATTTGAAGAGAAAGAACAAGAAGCTCTTCAAGGAAAACAGCAATTAGACTTTATTTTGAATGCAGATAAAGCTATCGCAGAACATTTAAAAAAGGAAAATTATACGCTCGAAGATGTTAAATCAATTTTGACAACGAATCCGACTTTAGGCAATTATAAATTGTTGATGACTCAAATTCTTTCCAATACGCCACGCGAAGAATTAATCAAAGAATTAGATGCTTATCAAGAACAAATTTTTGATATGTTGAATTACAATTTAAAGATGGATTATGATGGTAGAAAAACCTTAGGTGATAATGCTGAAGATTTTTCAACAAAAAATTACGGCAACAATCAAGTTTGGGGTTCGGATAAAAAATATGCCTTGCATGGAACACATGTGGCCGGAATCATTGCACAAGTGAGAGGTAACAATTTAGGAGGTGATGGTGTAGCAAGCAATGTGGAAATTATGGCTATTCGTGCCGTTCCAAACGGAGATGAATATGATAAAGATATTGCGTTGGCCATTCGTTATGCTGCTGATAATGGTGCAAAGGTGATCAATGGTAGTTTTGGAAAAGGATTCTCTCCTCAAAAAGAGTGGGTGTACGAAGCAATCAAATACGCTGCTAGCAAAGATGTGCTTTTTGTACATGCGGCCGGCAATGATGCAGAGGATTTAGATGTTGTTGAAAGCTATCCAAACGACCGTGAAGGTGAGGCAGAAATCTCGTCAAATTTTATCAAAATTGGTGCATTAAATTATGAATATAGTACACGATTAGTAGCTGATTTTTCTAATTATGGCAAAAAAGATGTGGATGTTTTTGCTCCTGGGGTTAAGATCTATGCTACGGTTCCCAATAATGAATTCAAATATGAACAAGGAACTTCAATGGCTTCGCCAAATGCTGCAGGAGTTGCCGCGTTGATTCGTTCGTATTATCCTAATTTAACGGCTGCTCAAGTAAAACAAATTATGATGGAAAGTGGTGTGGCAATTCCAAAAACAGTAGTCGTTGGAGGTGATGCATCCAATAAAATTCCCTTTGCAGATTTATCGGTAAGTGGCAAAATTATCAATGCGTATAATGCTTTGCTAATGGCAGAAAAATTATCTAAAAAATAACAATGAAAAAGATATTCGGACTATTCTTGATCGCTTTGTCGGGTGTTATAAACGCTCAAAACAACCCAAATCCAGGCTATTGGCAACAACAAGCTGATTATAAAATGGAGGTTTGGATGGATGTTAAGTCATTTCAATATACTGGAACTCAAATTCTAGAATACACCAACAACTCCAATGATACTTTGAAAAAAGTGTTTTATCATTTATTTCCTAACGCTTTTCAGCCGGGAAGTGAAATGGATATTCGTTTGCAAACCATAACCGATCCCGACAAACGGATGATCAAAACATTCAAAGTTGAAGAAAAAGAGGTCAAAGAAAGTCGAATTGCAACCTTAAAGCCCGATCAAATTGGCTATTTAAAAATTTCAAATTTCAAACATGAGGGTGTTGTTGCCTCGACCAAAGTTGTGGGAACCATTTTGGAGGTAACATTAGTAAAACCTCTTTTGCCAAAATCGAAAACTACATTTTCTTTAGATTTTGACGGACAGGTTCCCGAGCAAATTCGTCGTTCGGGAAGAAATAGTTCTGAAGGAGTCGCTTTGTCAATGACACAATGGTACCCAAAAATTTGTGAATTCGACTTTGAAGGTTGGCATGCTGATCCCTATATCGGAAGAGAATTTCACGGTGTTTGGGGAAATTATGATGTCAAAATTTCCATCGATAAAAACTATACCATTGGAGCTTCGGGCTATTTACAGAATAAAAATGAAATTGGTCATGGCTATCAAGATACCGGTATTGAAGTAAAACATTCAAAAAAAACCAAAAACTTGACCTGGCATTTTGTAGCACCAATGGTGCATGATTTTGCTTGGGGTGCCGACAACAATTTTATTCACGACAAAATCATTGGAGAAAATGGCGTTGAATTACATTTCCTCTACAAAAATGACCCTGAATACATTAAAAATTGGAAGGATATGCAGCCAAAAACGGCTGAATTATTATCCTTTTTCAATAAAGCTATCGGCACCTATCCGTACAAACAATATTCCGTCATTCAAGGCGGTGATGGAGGAATGGAATATGCCATGTGCACATTAATTACCGGAAAACGTTCGTTACCAAGTTTGGTAGGAGTTACCGCTCATGAAATGGCACATTCTTGGTTTCAGCAAATTTTGGCAACAAATGAAAGTAAACACGAATGGATGGATGAAGGATTTACCTCTTTTATTTCTGATCTAGCAATGAATGAAATCATGCCTAATAAAAATAAAAAACAAGACAATCCTTTTCAAAGTGCTTATAACAACTATTTTGCGATGGTTGCCGGCGGAAAAGAACAACCACAGTCTACACATGCCGATCGTTACGACGAAAATAAAGTCTATGGAATTTCTTCTTACAGCAAAGGAACCGTTTTTTTAACACAATTAGGTTATTTAATTGGTTCCGAAAACATGATGAAAACCTTAAAACGTTATTATCATGATTATAAATTTACCCATCCAACGCCAAATGACTTCAAACGTTCGGCTGAGCGTGTTTCCGGTGCTGTTTTAGACTGGTATTTGGTAGATTGGACGCAAACAACCAGCACGATTGATTATGGCATTAAAGAAATCAAAGACGATGGTAAGGTTATTTTAGAACGGATCGGAAGAATACCCATGCCTTTGGATATTTTAGTAGTTTATGAAGATGATTCCATGGAAAGTTTTTATGTGCCAAATCCACTAATGCGTTTTGAAAAAGAAAATCCGTATCCACAAATCAAACGAACTGTTTTAGAAGGTTGGGGTTGGGCATATCCAACTTTTGAATTTAGTGTTTCAAAACCAAAATCGGCAATAAAAGCAATCGTTATCGACCCTAGCGGTTTGATGGCAGATGTAAATAAGGAAAATAATTACTACGAAAAAGTAAGATAATTATTAAACAGAAATAGTATAGAAGGGTTGAAAAGATTTCAGCCCTTTTCCATTTAAAAAAGTGAGTGATTTTTATCTTTTAAAACTTAAAATCTCATAAGAATTAATTAGTAAATCCATTGCAATCTGAATTGCAAACTATTGGTTATTCCTGTTACTCCATTTTTATCTAAATTACTAACTCCATAGATTAATCCTGCCTTCCAATATTGAGTAGCCCACCAATTTAGACCTAAATTATAGCGATTATTGATTCCACCATTAATCGTTCTTGTTTGTAAATCGTTTCTACCAATTCGGGATACTATTTCCCAAGCACCATATTT
>NZ_JBILTE010000033.1:0-18602 GCF_044371705.1 Flavobacterium sp.
CGGAAAACCCGAACAATTAAAATATGAACTAACGGGATTTTGGGCCAGAAGAATTAACCAAAAAGACCGAATTATCTACAACGTTGAAGAAGATATTGTAACTGTTGAAGTCATTTCCGCTATGGGCCATTATGGTGATAAGTAGTTTAAATTACTAACCTATTTTATACTTTTTATTCCATTTAATATCAAAAAAAATGCTCACCCTTTCCTTCACCCCATTCCCAATTCTAGAATCCAATCGTTTGCTTTTACGAGAAGTTACGCGTGAAGATATAAAAGAAGTCTTTGAATTGAGAAGCAATCCGGAAACGATGAAATTCATTCCTCGTCCGCTAGTCACTTCAACAGAGGAGGCTATGGCACATATTGAAATGATTACCAAAAAAATTGCGGAAAATGAAGGAATCAATTGGGCAATCACTTTAAAAGGAAATCCAAAATTACTTGGTATTATTGGTCATTACCGCATTCAACCGGAAAATTACCGTTCGGAAATTGGATACATGTTGCTCCCTGACTATCAAAACCAGGGAATAACCAGTGAAGCAATTCAGTTGTTATTGGATTACGGCTTTAATCAACTGAATTTTCATTCAGTGGAAGCTATTATCGAACCTAAAAATCATGCTTCTGCTAAAGTTTTAGAAAAAAACGGTTTTGTAAAAGAAGCTCATTTTTTGGAAGATGTATTTTGGGACGGACAGTTTATAGATTCAGCAGTTTATTCACTTTTGAAACGAAATTTTGTAAAGAAAACATACTAACTTAAAGCTAATAAGATTTTAAGATTTGACTTAAAGCTTATCTGTCTTATATGGTAAATATATGATGTCAAAACTCCCCAATTCATCTTTAAATATTTTTACAATCATGTCAAAAATGGCCTCGGAT
Organism: Flavobacterium sp.; assembly: GCF_044371705.1. GTDB lineage: Bacteria > Bacteroidota > Bacteroidia > Flavobacteriales > Flavobacteriaceae > Flavobacterium. The sequence goes on from NZ_JBILTE010000033.1 coordinate 895, forward strand.
TACCAAGCCATTAATCTTTCGCAAGGCTTCCCGAATTTCCCAATTGACGAACGAATGGTGGAAATTGTAAATCGCTTATCCAAAACCGACATCCATCAGTATGCTCCGATGGCAGGTCTGCCCTTATTGTTGGAAAAAGTTGGGCAACTTACATTGGATAATTATCAACGAAAAGTGAATCCTGCAACTGAAATTCTAATTACAGCCGGAGCAACTGAAGCCATTTTTGCTGCCATTCAAGCTTTTGTGCTACCGCAAGACGAAGTGATTATTCTCGACCCTAGCTATGACTGTTATGAAACTCCGATTTTGTTGAGTAACGCAAAACCTATTCGAATTTCATTAAAAGATGATTATTCACCCGATTTTGAGGCAATCGAATGTCATATGACTAACAAAACGAGGATGATTATTCTAAACAATCCGCACAATCCCTCGGGAAAAATTTGGACAGAACATGACTTTATTCAATTGGAAAAAATCATTGAAAATTATCCCGATATATTGATTTTATCGGATGAAGTATATGAATTCATCACTTTTGAAAACAAACACATTTCCGTTAATACGCGTCAAAAACTAAAAGACCGAAGTTTGATTGTTTCGTCTTTTGGAAAAACACTTCACTTAACCGGATGGAAAATTGGCTACTTAATTGCACCGGAACATCTGCTGAAAGAAGTCAAAAAAGTGCATCAATATTTGGTTTTTAGCGTCAATAGTTTGGCACAAGCTTCCATCAACGAATACCTTTCGATTTTTGATGTTTCAGAAGTAGCGTCATTGTACCGACAAAAAAGAGATTTCTTTCAAAACTTAGTTAAAGAAACACCCTTTGAACTATTACCTTGTCAAGGTACCTACTTTCAAACCGTTTCCTATCAATCTATATCCCATGAAAATGATATCGATTTCACCAAAAGATTGGTCACCGAAGTTGGCGTAGCAAGTATTCCACTCTCCGTTTTCTATGCACACAAAACCGATTTAAAACGCATTCGGTTTTGCTTTGCAAAGGATGATGGAACTTTAGTAAAAGCATCCGAACGTCTATTGAAAGTAAAAAACATATGAAACAAAATTGTTAGTTACAACTTTGTTAGTTACAACTTTGTTTCTTAAGTAAAAATCAATATATTTGTCCTATTAAAAGCGATTGCATGAATTTACCTTTTAAATATGGAAAGATTATAGATGATGATTTCTTTGTAAACAGAACCGAAGAAATTAATTACATCAAGAAAAACATTGAGTCAAAAATTAACCTTACGTTAATTTCTCCAAGGCGTTGGGGAAAATCGTCACTAGTTTCAAAAATCGCAAGAGATATAAGCAAAGAAAACAAAGAGATTAGATTTTGTTTTATCGACTTATTCAACACTCGAAGCGAACACGAATTTTACGATTATTTTGCAACTGAAGTATTAAAGGCTTCCTTTTCTAAATGGGAAGAGCGAATTGAAAATGCCAAAATGTTTTTTAAGCAAATACTTCCCAAATTTAGTTTTGGAATAGACCCAAACGAACAATTTTCAGTGTCTTTTGACTGGGAAAGTATCGCTAAAAACCCTCAAGAAATTCTAGACTTACCCGAAATAATTTCAAAAACTAAAAACATCCAACTAGTGATTTGTTTGGATGAGTTTCAAAACCTTTCCTTTTTTGATGACCCGCTCGATTTTCAAAAAAAAGCTCGATCAGCATGGCAAAAGCATCAAAACTGCACTTACATTTTATACGGAAGTAAACGGCATATGATGACTGAATTGTTTGAAAACAAATCAATGCCGTTCTATAAATTTGGTGAAATACTCTTTTTATCAAAAATTGACAATTCCCATTGGCAATCGTATATTCAAGAAAAATTCAAACAAAGCAAAAAAGAAATATCAAAAGAAATCGCCGGAATTTTGGCACAAAAAGTGGAAAATCATTCGTATTTTGTGCAACAATTAGCAAACGCTGTTTGGCTAGAAACAAATAAAAAATGCACCATTGAAAACATTGACGAAGGACTAAACAAATTGCTCTTGCAGTATGAACTCTTTTTTAGCAAAGAAGCAGACTCACTGACCAATTTACAATTGAACATATTAAAAGCGATTGCCATGGATGAAAAAGAACTGAGCAGTAAAAGAACAATCAAAAAATACAATTTAAGTTCTTCTGCTAGCGTTAACCGTTCAAAAGAAGCTTTAGTTCAAAAAGAAATTATTGATATTTTCAACAAAGAAATTGAGTTCCTCGACCCATTATTAAAAATTTGGATTAAAAAAATATTTACAAAACAACTATAACTATGAATTTTTCAGCAAAAATGTTACGCGATAATGCCTTGGAAGGCAAAGTAATTGTAGTAACCGGTGGCGGTAGCGGACTTGGAAAAGCGATGACCAAATATTTTTTGGAATTGGGAGCAAAAGTAGCGATCACCTCTAGAGATTTAGAAAAACTACAAACCACAGCCGCCGAACTAGAAAAAGAAACCGGAAGTGTTTGTTTGCCTTTACAATGCGACGTTCGTCATTATGACCAGGTCGAAGCAATGCTGGCAGACGTTTTGAAAAATTTCGGTAAAGTTGATGTACTGCTAAACAACGCCGCAGGAAACTTCATCTCACCTACCGAAAGACTATCTGCCAATGCATTTGATACGATTATAGACATTGTACTAAAAGGTTCCAAAAATTGCACATTAGCTTTTGGTAAGCATTGGATTGACCGCAAACAAGAAAGTTCTGTTATCTTAAATATTGTTACAACGTATGCTTGGACCGGTTCTGCTTATGTAGTGCCAAGTGCCGCAGCAAAAGCAGGTGTTTTAGCAATGACTAGAAGTCTAGCGGTTGAATGGGCAAAATACGGCATTCGAAGTAACGCCATTGCTCCCGGACCTTTTCCAACCAAAGGAGCTTGGGACCGATTATTACCCGGTGACTTGGCCGAAAAGTTTGATATGGCAAAAAAAGTACCTGTAAATCGTGTGGGAGACCATCAGGAATTAGCCAATTTGGCTGCTTACCTAGTTTCTGATTTTTCGGCGTATGTAAATGGCGAGGTCATTACAATAGATGGCGGCGAATGGCTCAAAGGTGCCGGTCAATTCAATTTGTTAGAGCAAATTCCTGAACAAATGTGGGACATGCTGGAAGCAATGATCAAAGCGAAGAAAAGTACGTAGTATTTCAAAAATAGATAGAATTCTCAATTAATCATTTGTGTATAAAACAATTAACGTTTGTTAACAAATAAGAGTTGAAAAAACCACAAATAATTGTAATTTTACCGTTCAAATTTTTTAACTATTCATGGGTAAAATCATAGCTATTGCCAATCAAAAAGGAGGTGTTGGTAAAACCACTACCACTGTTAATTTAGCCGCGTCTTTAGGTGTTTTAGAAAAGAAAGTGCTGCTAATCGATGCCGATCCACAGGCCAACGCAAGTTCAGGATTGGGAATCGATGTGGATGCTGTTGAAATTGGATCCTATCAGGTTTTGGAACATAGCAATGCACCTGAAGAAGCCGTGATGAAATGCAGTGCACCAAATGTAGATGTTATTCCTGCTCATATTGACTTGGTTGCCATTGAAATTGAGCTGGTTGACAAAGAAAACCGTGAATACATGCTTAAACAAGCATTGGAAACCATCAAAGACAACTATGATTATATTTTAATTGATTGTGCTCCTTCGCTAGGTTTGTTAACCTTAAATGCTCTTACAGCTGCTGATAGTGTTCTTATACCTATACAATGCGAGTACTTTGCCTTAGAAGGACTAGGAAAACTATTAAATACCATCAAAAGCGTTCAAAAATTGCACAACCCCGATTTAGATATCGAAGGTTTGCTATTAACGATGTATGATTCACGTTTACGCTTATCTAATCAAGTAGTTGAGGAAGTTCAAAAGCATTTTAACGATATGGTTTTTAAAACAATCATTCAACGCAATGTAAAATTAAGCGAAGCTCCTAGTTTTGGAGAAAGCATCATCAACTTTGACGCTACGAGCAAAGGAGCTAACAATTATTTAAGTTTAGCCGAAGAGATTATCAAAAAAAACAGCTAGGATTCTATGACACAAGCCAGTAAAAAACAAGCCTTAGGAAGAGGATTATCAGCTCTGCTGAAAGATCCAAATAATGATATTTCATCTGTAAATGATAAAAATGCCGATAAAGTTGTTGGAAATATCATTGAACTTGAATTGGATGCTATTGAAATAAATCCTTTTCAGCCGAGAACAAATTTTAACGAAGAAACCCTGAAGGAATTAGCTTCTTCCATCAAAGAATTAGGTGTAATTCAGCCCATTACTGTTCGTAAACTGGAATTCAACAAATACCAGTTAATATCTGGTGAACGTAGACTTCGTGCCGCAAAATTAGCAGGATTAGCAGTCATTCCATCGTATATACGAATTGCAGATGATAATGAATCTTTAGTAATGGCATTGGTGGAAAACATTCAACGCCATGACTTAGACCCGATTGAAATTGCTTTATCTTACCAACGTTTGATTGACGAAATTCAATTAACACAAGAGCAAATGAGTGATAGGGTCGGTAAAAAACGATCAACAATTGCCAATTACTTGCGTTTATTGAAATTGGATCCGATTATTCAGACCGGTATTCGTGATGGTTTTATTTCTATGGGTCACGGCAGAGCTTTGATTACTATTGAAAATGAAGACATTCAGTCGGATATTTATCATAAAATTATCAGCCAAAATCTTTCTGTTCGTGAAACAGAAACCTTGGTTAAAAATTATCAGGACGGATTAAAACCAAAAACTTCCAAAACCGCAAAACCTATTTCATTTGTTGTTTTAGATACTGATAAAAAAGAACTTGCAAGCAAATTAGGCACAAAAGTTGACGTAAAAATTGATGCCAGCGGACAAGGGAAAATAACCATTCCGTTTAAATCGGAAGCAGATTTTCAGCGTATTTTAAATTTAATCAAAGGATAGTGCAGAAATTTAGCATCATACTTTTTTTGTTCTTTTTCTTTGGAAATCTGTCACATGTTTATGCTCAAGAGCAGCCTAAAGAATTGGTTATCATTAACATGGATTCTATTCCGAAACACAAAATAAACCCACTGGCACCTTCAAAAGCAGCTTTTTATTCGGCTGTTCTTCCGGGACTCGGACAAGCCTACAATAAAAAATACTGGAAGATTCCAATTGTTTATGGAGCGTTGGCCACCAGTTTGTATTTTTATGCAGAAAACAATCAATTATATCATGAATTTCGGGATATATACAAGCGTAGACTCGAAGGTTATACCGATGATAAATACGAAGGGATTTATTCAGATAACGTAATTATCAATGCACAAAAAACGTATCAACGTAATAGAGATTTATCGCTTTTAATCACTTTTGGAATTTATGCTTTAAATATTATTGATGCGAATGTTGATGCACATTTGATTCAGTTTAATGTCAATGAAAAATTATCCGTGAAACCGGATGTAAAACAGAATTTTTTTGACAATAATTACAATGTGGGACTGATTTTAAATTATAATTTCTGATGAAGATTGCACTTTTAGGATACGGAAAAATGGGTAAAGTAATTGAACGAATTGCTTTGGAACGCGGACATGAAATTGTCTTGCGTAAATCGAGTGGCGATTCTTTTGACGGACTGGAAAATGCCGATGTAGCCATCGATTTCAGTATCCCTCATGCCGCAGTTGACAACATCACTACTTGCATCAATGCAGGCGTTCCGATTATTTCCGGAACCACAGGTTGGTTAACCGAATACCACAAAATGGTAGCCCTTTGCGAATCAAAAAATGCAGCATTCATTTATGGTTCAAATTTTAGTTTAGGAGTAAATTTGTTCTTTGAACTAAATGATTATTTAGCTAGAATGATGGCTAAATTCGATCAGTACAAAGCCTCGATGGAAGAAATTCACCATACACAAAAATTAGACAAACCAAGCGGAACAGCAATTTCATTGGCTAACGCTATCATAAACCATACAGCGTATAACGAATGGAGTATCGAAAATCCAAAAGCTGATGATCTTTATATTGATGTAAAACGCACCGAAAACGTACCGGGAACACACAGTATTTTTTATACATCGGATGTAGACACAATTGAAATTAAACATACCGCTCATAACCGCGATGGATTTGCTTTTGGAGCAGTTATCGCAGCCGAATGGATTATTGGTAAAACAGGTGTTTTTAACATGAAAGACGTATTAGGTTTAAACTAATTTCAGAATATAAATAAAAGTTAAATCGGTAACAAAAACAAAACACTGCTAACTAATCATAGATTATTTATATTTTTGTTTTGTAACCTTAACCAATAACACATATAAAATGACACTATATCAATGGTTCGTATTATTCTTAGTTGTTCAAATAATACACTTTGTAGGCACTTGGAAACTGTATGAAAAAGCAGGAAGAAAATCGTGGGAAGCCGCAATTCCTGTTTACAATGCAATTATTTTAATGAAAATAATTAACCGACCTTGGTGGTGGACATTTTTACTTTTTATCCCAATCATAAACTTAATTATGTTTCCGGTTATTTGGGTGGAAACACTGCGTAGTTTTGGAAAAAACTCAACAATCGACACGATCTTAGGTGTTTGCACTTTAGGTCTTTACATTTACTATGTGAATTACGCTCTCGATGTCAAGCACATAAAAGACCGTTCAACACATCCAACCAACCCAACCGCTGATTTTATAAGTTCTATTTTATTTGCAATCGTGGTAGCAACAACGGTGCACACCTATGTGATGCAACCATTTACTATTCCGACTTCATCGTTAGAAAAATCTTTGTTAGTTGGCGACTTTTTGTTTGTTAGTAAGTTTCATTACGGTGCACGAACACCCACCACAGCTATTGGTTTGCCAATGGTTCACGATTCGATTCCGTTAACTAAAAAGAAATCGTATCTCAGTTTTCCTCAATTGCCTTCTTTCCGTTTTCCCGGTTTTGAGAAAATAGACAAAAATGAAATTGTAGTTTTCAATTGGCCTGTGGATACCGTTTACAAGTTTAGAGATGTTTCAGGCAGAAGGATTGACAAACCATTAGACAAAAAATCAAATTACGTAAAACGATGTGTAGCCGTTGCCGGCGATAGTTTATATATTAAAAACGGTGATGTTTATGTAAATGGAGCAAAATTACCTTTACATGACCGCCAGAAATTACAATATTCCTACTATGTCGATACTGATGGTTCACAACTTAGTGAAGAATATTTAGTCCGAGAATTGGACATCACTGATCCTGCAGGTCAAATTACTGCAAATAGGTATTATTTCAAAGCGTTAACAGAGGAAAATGCCCAACGTTTACGCAACAATCCGATTGTAAAAAACGTTATAAAAATTGAGGAAAAGGAAGGTGATCTAAGAATATTTCCTCACACCAAACCAAGCTGGAATGCCGATAATTTAGGTCCGATTTACATTCCACAAGCGGGCAAAACGGTCGCTTTAAACAAAGAAAGCCTTCCATTCTATTCGATGATTATCAAAGAATATGAAAAGAATGATTTAATGGTGAATGGTGATGAAATTAGAATAAACGGAAAAGTGGCAACATCGTACACCTTCAAACAAGATTATTTTTGGATGATGGGTGATAACCGCCATAATTCAGAGGATAGTCGTTACTGGGGTTATGTTCCTGCCGACCACGTTGTAGGTAAACCGGTATTTATCTGGATGAGCTTAAAGCAAAATGTTCCATGGGGCAAAGCTATTGACAAAATTCGATGGGAACGTATGTTTACAACCGTTGGTGGTAGTGGTGAACCAACCTCCTATTTTATCTACTTTGTCATAATATTAGGGGGCTATTTTGGATATAATTTCTACCGTAAGCGTAAGAAAAAAGCAAATGCATAAGTTGACATGTCTGTTTTAGTTCACCCAACTTATTTCCCTTCTATCAGTCATTTTGTTGCGATGGTTCAATCGGATCAAGTCATCTTTGAACTGGATGACAACTTCCAAAAACAAACCAACAGAAACCGGATGTACATATATAGTCCAAATGGCGTGCAACTGTTGAATATTCCAATCAAACATTCCAAAAACAGTTTTCAAAAAACAAAGGATGTTAAAATTGAAAACGATTTCAATTGGCAAAAACAACATTTCAAATCATTAGAAGCTGCTTATCGAAGTTCGCCTTTTTTTGAGTACTTTGAAGACGATATTCGTCCAATCTTCACAAAAAAACATGAGTTTTTGATGGATTTGAACTTGCAAACTTTTGCATTAGTTTCAGAATGTTTGGGTGTAAAATTTGAAACCCTACACACTACGGAATACTTTAAAGAAGTGAATGGTGTCAGAGATTATCGCACCTTAGCCAACGGCAAAAAAGATGCTTCTTTATTTGAAGAGTATACACAAGTATTTGAAGAAAAAGCAGGATTTCTAAACAATTTGAGCGTTTTAGATTTACTTTTCAACGAGGGTAGATATGCTTTAGATTATTTAAAAAATCAACAATTAGATGTCTAATCTTTCGTTTCAAAAGACAATCGGGCAACAAGAGGATAATGGTCAGAATTTTTAAATTCGATAAAATTTTGATGGCTTTTGACCGCTAATTTTTTATCGGTAAAAATATAATCTATTCGTGCCGGAAAATGTCGAAACGAATAGGTATTCCCAAATCCGGAACCGGCTTCTTCAAAAGTATCATTCAAATCACCTTTGATGCTTCGGTACACAAACGAAAAAGCACTATTATTCATATCCCCACAAATAATGATGGGATACTTGCAATCCGACTTGTGTTTCTTAATAATTTCTGCCTGATTTTGTTGTTCTTTAAACGCAATACTCAATCGGTTGAGCATTCTTTTTGATCGATCTTTCGTAACACCGTCACTAATATTATCGTCAATTTCATGGACATCGGGCGTGATTTTAACCGATTGCAGATGAATACTGTACACACGCAAAGTGTCTTTTCCTCTTTTCAAATCAACATACACGGCATTATTGGTTGAATTAGGGAAATCAATTTTGCCTTCATTGACAATTGGGTATTTTGAAAAAATTGCCTGACCAAGTTTTGTATTCTTGCCTTCCACAAACTTGTACTTGTGCGGATACATTCTGAAATCTACCTTGTTAGTGTTGGAGTACTCCTGCAAACACAATATATCTGGGTTTTGTTCCTTGATAAACCCCGATATCTCCTCATTTAAATTAGGATTGTTAATCCAATCATACAAATTAAACAAGCGTACATTGTAACTCATGACTACAAAGTCTGAATCCATTTTTGGAAGATCTGTCTTAGATACCCGGTAATATTTGTTAATAAAAGTTATGCCTAATAACAAGACCAATCCCGAAACAAACAATTGCTTTTTCAACTGCAAAAGCCAATACAAAAAGAACAATAAATTCATTATCAGCATCAAGGGTAAAAACAACGTTAGCACCGATAGAAGCGGAAATATCTTTGGAGCCAAAAAAGGTAATATATAAGCAACAAAAGTCAATACAGTCAAAACTATATTCAAACCAAACATCACCTTGTTAAACCAATTGAGGTCTTTCATTCAATAGAATTTAGGTTCTAATTTTTACCTGCTTTAAATAAAAATTCTTTTTCTTCTTTGGTTAAGCTATCGTAACCCGATTTGCTGATTTTATCTAAAATGGCATCAATCTGTTGTTGCGATTTGTCTTTGGGGTTTTGTTTTGGGGTGGTGTAAGTGGTATTTTTATGAACCTTTTTAAAGGTAGTTTTTTTAGTTCCAGAGAAAAAATTAACTACATAATCCATAAATGCGGAAAATGTTTTGGTAATATCTGTTCCGTTTTTGATTTGACTGCTAAACAAATATCCAAACAAAGCTCCACCTAAATGAGCAATATGACCTCCTACATTTGCCGAAGACAAACTAATTAAATCAATAACCAAATACACCAAAGCGATGTGCCAAATTTTTACTCTTCCAATCAAAAGCAATCGTATTTCCATGTAAGGATTAAATGCGGCCACAGCAAACAAAACTGCCATAACAGCTCCTGAAGCTCCAATTAAAATAGCCTCTTGTCGAATCAATGCAGGAAAAATTAAATAACTGGCAATGTATATAAAGCCTGCAAAAATAGCTCCAAGTAAATACAAACTCAGCAATTGCTTTTGAGTAAAATAGGTCATAAATAACCGACTGACAAAATTTAAAATAATCAGATTAAATAGTATGTGCAGGAAACCTGCATGAAAAAAAGCATACGAAATAATGGTCCACGGTTTCCACAACAAATCGGCCGGGTTTGATGAAAGACTAATGTACTGCACAAAGCCAAATTTGATTCCGAACAAGGCTAAGACTCCCGTCAATATCCAAGGAACAGCGAACAAAATAACATTCCAGTAGATTAACTTTTCAGTTACGCCACCTAAAATATACTGTTGTTTAAAATCTTTTAATAAACTCATTTACGTATTTCTCTTTACTAATCACTGATTCACTAATTCCAGCGATTCTTATTAAACTGGTTCTTCTTCCAATACCACATCATTAAAAATCCGGTTAAGGCTCCTCCTACGTGTGCAAAATGGGCAATTCCACCACCACCGAAAACTGACGAACCTGTAACTCCCATGATTAAATCACCCAGTACTAAAACAGGTACGAAATATTTTGCTTTGATGGGAATTGGAATAAATAGTAGCATCAATTCAGCATTTGGAAACATAAAGGCAAATGCTACTAATATACCATACAATGCTCCGGAAGCACCAACGGCACTGCTTTGAGCGATAATAGATGCGTCAAAAAGTGCTCTGAAATTTGTTTCATTTAATTGATTCCACTTACCTAATGGTTCTAAAATAGGTTGAATATTTTCGGCAAATTTCTCGCCTGAATATACATTTCCATCTTGAAATGTGACATTTACTATTTGTCTAATGGTGTCATTTGACAATTGCAAATCAGCCGCTAATTCCAATATTTTTTGAAATTCATAATATTGCATTCCGGTATGAATCAAAGCTGCTCCTAAACCACAAGAGATGTAGAAAAAGATGAACTTTTTACTTCCCCAAAAATGTTCTAAAGCAGAACCAAACATCACCAAACCAAACATATTAAAGACAATGTGCATCAAATTGGGCATCTGAGCATGCATAAACATATGTGTAAGCGGTTGCCACCATTGAAAATCATTACTCAAAGGAAAATGCATGGCAAATAAATCATAAGACATTGGAGCGGTTAAATGAGCTCCAATATAAAAAATGATATTAATTATCAGTAACTGCTTAACAGTATCGGTCATTTGCATCATATCGCGAATTTTTTATCTATATCTTCTACATTAATCGTAATAAAAGTTGGCTTTTGAAACGGAGAAACATCCGGTTCTTTGCAAGCAAAAAGTCCATTGACGATGTTTTCCTGCTCCTTTTGATTTAAGTAGGCACCTGTTCGAACGGCCAAACTCCTGGCCATCGATTTTGCTACACTGTCATTCTGACTGTAACTGTTTTCGGGAATTCCGTCCTGCAAATCACGAAGCAATTCTTCCAAAACTGCCGAAACCTGACTCTCTGTGATAGTCACCGGAATTCCGGAAACCACCACTGCATTATTTTGAACGGTGTCAAACACAAATCCCATCGCATGAAGGGTATCTTGCAATTCGACTAGCAAAACTCGTTCATTCGCCGAGAAATAAAGTTCTAAAGGGAACAATAATTGCTGACTTGCCGCGTGATGAACCGTCATATTGGTTAAGTATTGTTCGTAGAGAATCCGCTGATGAGCCCGATGCTGATCAATAATCATCATCCCGGATTTGATAGGACTTACAATGTACTTTCGATGGATTTGGTAGGTAGAAGAATTGACTTCTTCAATTTCATTGTCGTTAAATAATGAACTCGTGATTGTGTCCGCTTCAAATTCTATCGTTTCAACTTCTTGTGAATCATTTTTCAAACCTACGTACAAACTTTCCCAAGTGGAAGTATCAACTTTATTTGAAAAACTAGTGCTTCTATATGATTTTGACGGTTGTTCTTCTGCAAACGGATTAAATTTGGAATCCACTTGAATGGTTGGAAATGCAGCATCTGTCCCTTTGTATTGATACGGAGTGTCTAGATTTGGATCTCTGTCAAAATCCAACACAGGTGCCACATTAAATTGTCCCAAACTATGTTTCACCGACGCACGGAGTATAGCATACAAAGCATGTTCATCATCAAATTTAATTTCCGTTTTTGTGGGATGTATATTTATATCTATGGTATTTGGTGGTACATCCAAATATATAAAATAAGCCGGTTGCATGCCGTCTTTCAGTAAACCTTCGTAGGCCGACATGATGGCATGATGTAAATATCCGCTTTTAATAAATCGATTATTGACGAAAAAAAATTGTTCCCCCCTATTCTTTTTTGCAAATTCAGGTTTCGATACAAATCCTTGAATGCGAACCAATTCGGTTTCTTCGCTAATTGGAACCAATTTTTCATTGGTTTTACCGGAAAAAATTCCAACGATTCGCTGACGCAAATTGGAAGCTGGTAAGTTAAATAACTCACTTCCATTGTGTATCATCGTAAAATGAACCAAAGGATGAGCCATTGCTACCCGCTGGAATTCATCCACAATATGACGGTGTTCCACCGTTTCCGATTTTAGAAAATTACGACGAGCCGGAATATTATAAAACAAGTTCTTTACTGCAAAGGATGTGCCTTTTGGTAAAACCGCAGGTTCTTGTGAGATAAATCTACTTCCTTCAATGATGATATGTGTTCCTAATTCTTGCTGATCTTGCTTGGTTTTCATTTCCACATGTGCAATTGCAGCAATGGAGGCGAGTGCTTCACCTCTAAAACCTTTGGTATGAATGGCAAACAAATCTTCTGCATGACGAATTTTGGAAGTTGCATGTCGTTCAAAACACAAACGAGCATCGATAATTCCCATTCCTACGCCATTATCAATTACTTGAACCAATGCCTTGCCTGCATCTTTTACAATCAACTTAACATCGGTTGCTTTGGCATCTACAGCATTTTCCAATAGCTCTTTGACAACAGACGCAGGTCGTTGCACCACTTCACCAGCTGCAATTTGATTGGCTACGTGATCGGGAAGTAATTGAATAACATTCGACATCAATTTCTATAAAAAATGGTTAAATCAAAATCGATTATAACAAGAAATAAAAATAGTAAAATAGAAATGATAATGAGAATTCTTCGTGAGGTTTGTTTGTCTGAATAATTTCTAAAGTCATCTATGGCTGCCATAAATTTACCTTTTAGGTTTTTTTCATTGCCTATGGTTTTTCGAAATTTATCAAACTTTTGTTCAATGTGGAACGGACTCCCTTCCTTATCACTTTCGTAATAACGTGGAGCATAACTGAATTTTTTGTTGGATCGTGCTTTAAATAGTCCCATAATAGTATCGATTTTCAAAGGTACTTAAATTCAAAAACAATGCCGATATTTCCATCATAAAAATTGTTAACATTGCAACAATTTCAGGAACATTTCAACTTAAAAAAGAAAAAAGAAACGCAGATAAAATTCAGAAAGTTACCTCTTTAAAGTAAAATGACCTTTGGCGGTTCGGCCATCTTCCAATTGAATTAAATACCAATAATCATCGGATGGCAAAGGCCTGCCGTTGTAGGTGCCATCCCATCCGCCATTTACGGGTACGAATTGATCAATCAATTTTCCATACCGATCAAAAATCGAAATCTTGGAATTGACGTTGTAAACGCGAGTTACTCCTTTCAGATTCCAAACATCATTGTAGCTGTCGGCATTGGGAGTAAAAAATTTCGGAATACTCAACACATTTACTTCTGCTGTTACAATTCCGCAATTGTATAAATCTTGCACATAAATAGTTACAATCCCAGCCTCAACGTCTGTGAAAATATTTGATTCCTGATAATTTATTCCGTCAATACTATAGATATAATTTCCTAACCCGGAAACATTTACAACTATGGAATTTAAATCAATCATATCATTTACAACTATATTGTCAATAATTGCCTTTTGCGAATCAAGTACTTGAATTGTTCGGGTTTTGGTGCATCCATCGATTGAAGTCACCTCAACAGTATAGGTTCCCGATTGATTGATTAAAATAGAATAACTTGTAGCATTTGGAATTGGCGTTTGATTCAAATACCATTGATAGGTATGACCGGCAATAAAAATTTCATTGACAAATCCAGCCTGCAAAGTTATTAAGTAACTCAAATTATCGATACAGACATACTGATCATCTCCTTGCAAAACTATTTTTGGGGTGGGTAAAACTTTGAATGGAATGGCAACACTAGTAAAACAATCGGGATTATTTGCATTGATAACTTTTGCAGTAATGGTTTGCGAAGCAGTTATAAATGGATTGGGTAATGGACTTGTTAACGGCACATTATCTTCATCATAATACTCTACAAAAACACCGGTCTGTCCATCTAGTATAGTCGCTTCAAATCCGGAAGTAGTAAAACCATACAACCCGTCTTGTAGCAATGGATCCATTTCATCGTCACAAATGGTTGTCAAACTTGGATCAATTCCATTCGCTTGCGGTTTTGTATCTACAACAAAGGTAATAGTGGTTTGATAGGGACAGGCCGAAGAAGTAGTATTTTGTATAAATACTTGAAGCGTTTCACCAGCAGTTACAAATGGATTGGGCAATGGATTGGATAAAAGCACATTATTTTGATCTCTATATTCCAAAGAGACATTTGTTAAACCGTTGAGAAAATTAGCTTCTAATTGAGAGGTGTCGAAATTAAAAACACCATCTCCATCGTCGTCACAACCTCTGACTTCGTAAGGATTTATAATTGGAATTGCTTCTGTCTGCAAAGTAATGTGATGTCCCAATCCGATGCAGGAATTATTTAATTGACTATCAATTCGAACAAAAATTGGTTGCGAAAAAGGCGAACCTGAATTGGTGTAATTAGTTATATTTTGAATCGAATTGCTTTCTGCCAAAGCATCTTCAAGCGTTTCATAATACGTTACAACCAACTGCTGACCTTGCGGAAAAGTACTTAAGAGTGTACTGGTAAACGAACTAAAATCAAAAGTTGCAATTCCATCTGTGTTAGAACCTGAAAGCAAATCGTCGCATTCGGTGAACATTTCAATGTAATTAATTGGTATTAAAGTAGTGGAAACAACTAAATGAAGCGGAACAATTTGAAAACAATCGTTTGTATTGGTCGCTCTTACATAAATTGTACTTAAACTTTGATTTTGATTGACAAATGAAGCGGGATTAACTATACTATTTGTATTTGCTTGTGCATCGACTAATGACTGAAAATAGGTAAAGGTTAGATTGTTTGAATTTGATGCAAGTAAGGTATTTGCTTCCGTCAAGTTAAAAGCACTAAAACCATCCAAATCATCATCACATTGTTTTAATGAAACATTGGAACTCAGCTGTGGTCTTTGAATCACAGCGATTTGAATTTCGGAAAAATCTTCACAAACTCCTTGGATTGCCTTTACGAAAAATGACTGCGATCCCACAGGTAGAGTCACCGCTTGCCAATTAGTTAGTTCATTAGTCATTGCTAACGCATCGGCTAATGTTGGAAAATAATTAAACGCAACTACTTCACTACCTGTATAAATTTCACTTTCGTAACTGCTTAAATCGACTATTACTTCTTGGGAAGGAGTATTTTCACAAATAGTTTTTTGCACATCATTTACTTGAAATTCCTGCACGGAAACAGCAACACTCTTCACAATAAAACAAGTGGTTAAAGTATTTGAAATTCGTGCATGAAAAACTCCTGAATTTACATTCACCAAACCCGTCAACGGATTTAAATTCAAAGATGCATTTTGTAGTGAACTAAAATAAGAAATAGTGAACTGACCGCTCGTTCCGCTTAAATAAGCAGCCGTTAATGTAGAAAAATCAAAGGGTTCGACGCCATCATTTCCTGCATCGCATAAATTCACCGGATTAAAATCTTGAAAATTGAACGATGCAAAAGGATTGGCAATGGTTGCCGTACCTGTCCACGTTAAGGTAAACGGAGAATTCCCAATCGGTCGATCAATTACAATAAAATAACTCTGTCCCGCAGAAACAGTCAATTGTTGCACGTAACTATCGCCATCCGGACCAGGACCTTCGTTTGTATCAGTTGAAGTAGCATTTAAACCCGTGTGATTATTAACTTGTCCTGCTGCTTGCGGATTGGTAGTTGAACAACGGAGTGGCGTTCCTAAATTGGAACAAGTTGCATTGGGACCAAACACCCAAAAATCATAATCTTCAGAAATATTTGTACTCTCGGGAATTATATCAAAACCTAAAGTCCCCGGCTGATCGATAGTCACTCGTAACCACAAGGAATTATTTTCATTACTACTGCAAGAAGGAGGAACAATCTCTTGGATACCAGACCCCGAAACATTGTAAGCTACACTTTGATTGTCGCATGCCTGAATATAATTCACACAATCATTCGGCAAATTTTGACCGAAATTGCAGAACGCTATCAGAAAAAAAGCAAAAGCGAATACCGATTTCTTCATCTGTGTAAATTAAAGGAAATTACCACAAAGGCTGCCAAAACAAATGTTATTTTTTTAAAAAATAGCAAAAAAAACCAAGACTGATGTAGAAATATTTATAGGTAAAGACATTTAGTAAATAGTCATTTTGATTGCCGCTACAGCAGCTTCCACGCCTTTATTTCCATGTTTACCGCCGCTCCTATCCAATGAGTGTTGTAAATTATTATCGGTTAGTACACAAAAAATGACAGGCATTTTACCCAAAATATTCAAGTCTTTGATTCCTTGGGTTACGCCATCGCACACAAAATCAAAATGTTTGGTTTCGCCTTGGATGACGCTTCCAATTGCAATAATTCCGGCTAAATTTGGATAAGTATCCATCATTTTTTTGCAGCCGTAAATCAATTCAAAACTTCCGGGAACGTTCCAACGAATAACATTTTCATGTAAAACGTCATTATCTAGTAATGTTGCCAATGCTCCATTAAACAATCCTTCAGTAACTGCTTCGTTCCACTCTGAAACAACAATCCCAAACGAAAGTTGACCAACGTTTGGGAGTGTGCTTTTATCGTAATGCGATAAATTTTTATTTTCTGTTGCCATAGTGTTTATTGAACCATACCAATCAATCCGTCAATATTTCTTGCTTCAGGAGCCGATTCATATTTTTCTTTGATAGCTGTAAAGTGTTTCAGAGCTACTTCCTTTTGACCCAAAGTATAAGCAGTTTGACCTGCTTTGTATAAGAATCGTGGTGCTGTTAACTCATTTTCATTTGCATTTGCAGCTTGCTCATAGTAATCCAAAGCTTCTTTCAATTGATTTTTTTGAGCAAATGCATCGCCAATTGCTCCCTTTGCCAAAGCATTCAAAACGATATCTTTCGATTTGAATTTATCTAAATAAGCAATAGCTTCGGTATTTTTTCCAATATTCAAATAGGATATTCCTGCGTAGTAATTAGCTAAATTTCCTGCATCAGTGCCTGAATATTCATCTGCAATTTTCACAAAACCAAATTTACCGTCCGCTCCGTTCAAAGCCAAAGTAAACAAACTGTCTTGTCCTGTCGTTGCATCCAATGCTTTTTGGAAATTTTGTTGAGATACAAAC
>NZ_JBILTE010000039.1:0-18139 GCF_044371705.1 Flavobacterium sp.
GCACCTTCAATTTCTTTAGGTTCTTTAATAAATTTGTTATATGACAAATAACCGACAGTCAAAAGAGCAACCGCTCCTAAAAATATAAAAATGAATTTTTGATTTTTAGCTACCCACTGCTCAGCCTTTGATGCATTTTCATCCAATGTACTGAAAACCTCTGCAGTAGTACTATTTTTTACATCTATATCTACATTCTGTTCAATATCTTCAATATCTTTTGGTTTCGATGCTTTAAAGCCTCTTTTATTATATGTTGCCATTTATTTTAAATTTAATGAGCCGCAAAAATATAATATTTATTGAAATTTAAAAGACCTTTTTTTGGATATTTTTGAATAATTTGCAGCAGATTATTTGTCGGAATAAACCAGATGCCGGATATCTTCGCTGAATGCCCGAAAATATTGAAATTAAATAACTTTTTACCTTGTTTTTAAAACGGATAACTTTACTCAATTATAAGAATTTTTCTGAAGTTCAGTTCGACTTCGAAACCAAAATCAATTGTTTGGTAGGAAAAAACGGCATTGGAAAAACCAATGTGCTTGATGCTATTTATCATTTGGCTTATGGTAAAAGTTATTTTAACCCACAAGCTGTGCAGAATATTAAACACGATGAAGAATTTTTTGTAATTGATGGCGAATTTGAAAAAGATACAAGATCCGAACAAATAGTATGCAGTCTTAAAAAAGGCCAAAAGAAAGTATTAAAAAGAAACGGCAAAATCTATGAGAAGTTTTCAGACCATGTGGGGTTTGTTCCATTGGTGATTATTTCTCCCGCCGACAGAGATTTAATTGTAGAAGGAAGTGAAACACGCAGAAAATTCATGGATAGTGTTATTTCACAATCCGACAAAGTATACCTCACTCAATTGATTAATTATCAGAAAATAATCGTGCAACGGAATGCTCTTTTGAAATATTTTGCTTTAAATCATCTATTCGAAAAAGATACGCTACAAGTGTACAATGAGCAATTAGAATCATTAGCGGTAGCAATTTTTGAAAAACGGCAACAATTTTTATCAGAATTTATTCCAATTTTCAATGACCACCATAAAATCATTACCGATTCTGCTGAAGAAGTACAATTGATTTATGAAAGTCAGCTTTTTGAAAAAGATATTTTAACTTTATTCGATGAAAATTTAAGCAAAGACCGTGCGTTGCAATATACTTCGGTTGGCATTCACAAAGATGATTTGTCTTTTGAAATCAATCATCATTCCATCAAAAAATTCGGTTCACAAGGACAGCAGAAGTCGTTTTTAATTGCTTTGAAATTGGCTCAGTTTGAATTTTTAAAAAAGCAAAGTGGTCAAAAGCCCATTTTATTATTTGATGATATTTTTGACAAATTGGACGAAACCCGTGTAAGTAAAATTGTTGAAATGGTGAATAATGATGAATTCGGACAACTTTTTATTTCTGATACACATTCGGAACGGACAGAATCCATCGTAAAATCAACCCATCAAGAATATAAAATTTTTAATCTTTAATCTTGAAATTATGATTCAAAAATCTTCTTTAGAATTTCTTGCTGATTTAAAAGACAACAACAATCGCGAATGGTTTCTGGCGAATAAAACACGTTATGAAAACTATAAAAGGGAGTACCATCAGCTGATTGCTGATTTATTGGAGCTAATGATTCAAGGAGATTCAAATTTGAGTAATCTGCAAGTGAAAAATTGCACGTTCCGAATCAATCGCGACATCCGATTTTCAAAAGACAAATCGCCGTATAAAACACATATGGGTATTTGGATGTCGGTCAATCCAAACGTAAAAAATGCTCCCGGATACTACGTTCAAATTGACAACGACCATTGTTTCATCGCGGGCGGATTGTATTGTCCGGAGGCCTCAGATTTAAAAAAAATACGCAAGGAGATTGCCTTTTTTCATGACGAATTAGAAGAAATTATCCAAAGTAAAAACTTTAAAAAAGAATTTAAAGATTTAGATCGAGACCCGAGTCATGTATTAAAGACTGCTCCTAAAGATTACGAAAAAGACCATCCGGCAATTGAATATCTGAAACTAAAAAGCGTAACGGCGTCACAAAAAATCGATACAGCTGTTGCTTTAGACAAAAATGCTGCTTCGGTGATTGCTGCTAAACTTCTGGCGTTAAAACCTTTGAATGAATTTTTAAACAGAGCCATTTTAACGGAATAGTTTTGATAATTTCACCAACATTTACCTCTTAAATTTATTTATTTTCATGGAAATTCTAACTGATTATTCGCTAAAAACCTACAACACTTTTGGAATCGAAGCCAAAGCCAAACAATTTGTTGCCGTTCATTCAATAGCCGAACTTCAAACAGTTTTAACAGAAAACCCAACAACTAAGAAATTTATTTTAGGTGGCGGAAGCAATATGTTACTGACTCAAAACATTGATGCTTTGGTCATTCATGTGGATTTAAAAGGCAAAGAAATCATTGATGAAAATGACGATTTTGCTTGGGTAGAAAGTCAAGCCGGAGAAAATTGGCACGAGTTTGTTAGTTGGACCATTGATCAAAATTTAGGAGGATTGGAAAATCTTTCCTTAATTCCGGGAAATGTGGGCACCACTCCTATTCAAAATATCGGAGCTTATGGAGCGGAAATCAAAGACACTTTTGTGTTGTGCGAAGCTTTGCACATTGAAACGCAAGAATTGGTAGTTTTTAAAAAGGATGAGTGCAAATTTGGCTATCGGGAAAGTATTTTTAAAAATGAAGTGAAAGACGAATTTATTATCACATCAGTCGTATTTAAACTCACCAAACGAAACCATCAACTAAATACTTCGTATGGTGCCATTGAAACGGAATTGGCCAACCAGAACATTTCAAATCCAACCTTAAAAGATGTAAGCAATGCAGTGATTGCCATCAGAAAAAGTAAATTACCCGATCCGAAAGAACTTGGAAACAGCGGTAGTTTTTTTAAAAATCCGGTTATTTTAAAAACAGATTTCGAAAAAATACAACAGCAATTTCCGGACATGCCCCATTATGTGGTTTCTGAAACGGAAGTAAAAGTTCCCGCGGGTTGGCTCATCGAGCAAGCCGGCTTCAAAGGCAAACGTTTTGGTGATGCTGGAATTCATAAAAATCAAGCTCTGGTTTTGGTGAATTACGGCAACGCGACCGGACAGGAAATTTTAGCGGTTGCTCATGATATTCAAGAGACCGTTCTTAAAACGTATGGAATAGCTATTCAGGCGGAAGTAAATATTATTTAATTAGCCCGAAACTCCTTTTTTCTGTTAAAGAATATCCTAAATAACAATTTTAACAGAACAGATTTTTGTATCTTTGCACAACAAAAATCTACAAGGAAAATGAAACTGATAATAATTACCATTGGTCTTTTAGCGGTAGCTTTTGCTGGAATTGCTATTAAAATTTGGGCAAAAAAAGACGGAAAGTTTTCCGGAACTTGCGCAAGCCAAAGTCCATTCTTAAATAAAGACGGTGAAAACTGTAGCTATTGCGGAAAAACACCTGAACAAATGAAAGACTGTTCAGAACCTACCCATTCTTAATTTCAGACGGTGAACATGTTAGATATTCTGCTCTATGTTTTTTTTGGCATAGTACTGCTTCAATTCATTTATTATAGTGTTATTTTCGGGAAGTTTTCGTTTGCTAAAATGCAGGCCAATACTCCCAAACGCATACCCATTTCGGTAATTATTTGTGCTAAAAATGAGGAAGAAAACATCAAAAATTTTGTTCCGCTTCTTTTAGAACAAAATTATCCTGACTTTGAATTGGTGTTGATTGACGATTCTTCCAGCGACAATACATTGGAAATTTTTGAAGAGCTTGAGAAAAAGCACAGCAACATAAAATTAGTTAAAGTAAAAAACAATGAAACTTTTTGGGGCAATAAAAAGTTTGCTTTAACCCTAGGAATAAAAGCTGCCAAAAACGAATATTTGCTATTTATGGATGCCGATTGTTATCCCAATTCCAAAGAATGGATCAAGGAAATGAGCTCTAATTTTACATTGAAAAGAACCATCGTTTTAGGTTATGGAGCCTATGAAAAAATAAATGGGTCGTTTTTAAATAAATTAATTCGTTTTGAAACGCTGTTAACTGCTACTCAATATTTCTCCTGGGCAAAAATAGGCAAACCGTATATGGGTGTCGGAAGAAATTTAGCTTACAAACGCGAGGAATTTTTTAAAGTCAATGGTTTTATCGAACACATAAAATTGCGTTCGGGCGACGATGATTTATTTATCAACCAAGCTTCGGATTCTAAAAATACAACCATTTGTTTTTCACCGGATAGCTTTACGTACTCAAAACCGAAGACAACTTTTGCAGAATGGTTCAATCAAAAAAGACGACATGTTTCCACTGCAAAACACTACAAGTCTTTTGACCGTTTTCAATTGGGATTATTCTTTATCACGCAATTTTTGTTTTTAGTTCTTGCCATATTTTTATTGGCATTTCAACACGAATGGATTATTGTGACTTCGTTAATTGCAGGTCGTTACTTGTTTTCATGGATTTCTCTTGGCTATGCAGCTAATAAACTAAAGGAAAAAGACGTTATGTATTGGTACCCAATCATTGAAATTGCATTATTGGTTACACACCTCAATGTGTTTTTTACCAACATGTTTTCAAAACCCGTACATTGGAAATAATTCAACTCATAGAAAAAGCTAAAAAAGGCGACCAAGTTGCTTTTACTTCCTTACTGGATATGTATTGGAACGAAGTGTATGGTTTTATGCTCAAACGTACCGAAAACGAAACCGATGCGGAAGACATCACGATTGACACCTTTTCGAAAGCATTCGACAAACTAGCAAGTTACAATCCGGAATTTCAATTCAACACTTGGTTGATTGCCATTGCAAAAAATGTGCATATCGACATGCTTAGAAAAAAGAAAACAACACTCTTTATTGACATAACCGACGAAGAAGACCACATTGCTTATAATGTTGCCGATAGTTCTCCTTCCGCGGAAGACATACTGATTACGGAACAAAATCTTTCCCGATTGCTGCAATTTGTAAAAGAATTAAAACCCCATTACCAGGAAGTGATTCAAATGCGGTATTTTCAGGAAATGAGTTATGCGGAAATTGCCGAACACCTCAGCGAACCATTAAGCAATGTGAAAGTAAAATTGCTTCGTGCCAAAAAATTACTGGCTGAAATTATTGAGGGAAGTAGCAGGTAACTTTTCAATAGCGTTATAAACAACTTCAAATAAAATCTTAAAACCTTCATCCAAAAAGAGATTTACATAATCTTTTTCTATCTTTGTTCCACAAAAAAATAGACGCATGAATACTGTTTTAGATACTGTACAACCGCCAATAGGCAAACCAAAATGGCTACGTGTAAAACTCCCCACCGGGCAAAAATACACCGAACTTCGAGGCTTGGTTGACAAATACAAACTCAACACTATTTGTACCTCCGGAAGTTGCCCAAATATGGGTGAATGTTGGGGAGAAGGAACAGCCACATTCATGATTTTAGGAAATATTTGTACGCGTTCCTGTGGTTTTTGTGGTGTAAAAACCGGCAGACCTGAAACGGTGGATTGGGATGAACCTGAAAAAGTGGCTCGTTCCATCAAAATCATGAACATCAAACATGCGGTTATTACGAGTGTTGACCGTGATGATTTAAAAGATATGGGTTCGATTATTTGGTTTGAAACGATTCAAGCTATTAGACGAATGAATCCACAAACAACGTTAGAAACACTAATTCCTGATTTTCAAGGAAACGAACGAAACATCGACCGTATTGTAGAAGCCAACCCTGAGGTAGTTTCACATAATGTGGAAACCGTACGACGACTCACACGGGAGGTCCGCATTCAAGCAAAATACGATAGAAGTTTGGAAGTTTTAAGCTATTTAAAAGCAAAAGGAATCAAGAGAACCAAATCCGGCATCATGCTTGGATTGGGAGAAACGGAAGAAGAAGTGATTCAAACCATGCAAGACTTACGAAATGCCAATGTGGATATTGTTACTATTGGTCAATATTTACAGCCTAGTAAAAAACACTTACCGGTAAAAGAATTTATTACGCCGGAACAATTCAAAAAATATGAATTGATTGGAAAAGAATTAGGATTTCGTCACGTGGAAAGTGGGGCGTTGGTTCGTTCTTCTTACCACGCTCAAAAACATATTTTATAAATATAATTGTTTCAAGTTTCAGGTTTCAAGTTCAAAGCCTGTCATTTGAAACTTGAAACCTGAAACCTGAAACCTGAAACCTGAAACCTGAAACCTGAAACTTGAAACCTGAAACCTGAAACTTGAAACCTGAATCAAAAATTAAAGTCGCTATCAATGGTTTTGGAAGAATCGGCAGAAATCTGTTCCGATTATTGCTTAATCATCCATCAATAGAAGTAGTTGCAATCAATGATATTGCCGACAATCGTACGATGGCACATTTAATCAAGTACGATAGTATTCATGGCGTTTTACCTTATGGTGTTTCATTTGATGACCTCTCAATTATAGTTGACGGAAATCATTACCCTTTTTTCCATGAAAAGAAAATTGAAAATTTAAATTGGAAAAAGTTAGAGGTTGCTATCGTTATAGAAGCTACCGGAAAATTCAAAACTACCGCAGAAGCAAATTTACATTTACTTGCAGGAGCTAAAAAAGTACTATTGTCGGCACCTCCGGAAGATGAACTCATTAAAACAGTTGTATTAGGCGTGAACGAATCTATTTTAGACGGTTCGGAAGTAATCATTTCAAACGCTAGTTGCACAACGAACAATGCAGCTCCAATGATTCAAATCATCAATGATTTATGTGGTATTGAACAAGCGTATATTACAACCGTTCACTCCTACACAACCGATCAAAGTTTGCATGATCAACCACACAAAGATTTACGAAGAGCTCGTGGAGCCTCACAATCTATTGTGCCAACAACTACAGGAGCAGCGAAAGCTCTCACGAAAATTTTTCCCGAAATGGAAGGAAAAATAGGTGGAAGTGGCATTCGCGTCCCGGTTCCCGACGGCTCGCTAACCGATATTACCTGTTATGTAAAAAGACACGTTTCCATTGAAGATATTAATAGTGCGTTTAAAAATGCTGCTGAGGGAAAACTAAAAGGAATTCTGGCTTACACAGAAGATCCAATTGTTTCAGTGGATATTATCGGCAACCAAAACTCGTGTGTTTTTGATGCACAATTAACCTCTGTTATTGGCAAAATGGTGAAAGTTGTAGGATGGTATGACAACGAAATTGGATATTCTTCAAGAATTATAAACTTAATCACCTATATTTCGGAAAAATAGTTAAATTTATATCTCAAATAATTCATTTTAGGAATGAGACATATCTGCTATTTCTTCTTTTTTATCTTTGCAACAACCTACGCACAGAAAAATATCTTCTCTGGAGTAAAAATTGACAGCTCATCTTATTACCTAGAATTAGCAAAATTCCACAAAGGCAAAAACGACTTTGGCAGTACTTTGGAAAGTATTCAAAAAGCCTTAACTATAGCCAAATACAAAAATAACGCAGAGTCGCAAGCGAAATCCTATGCAATGTTTGGAAAAATTTACCAAGAAATAAATAGACCTTCAGAAGCTATTGAAAACTACAACTTAAGCATTGCACTGTATGAAAAATTAGAGTATATGCCCGATTTGGCTGTTGCCTATTATGAAATAGGTGTTTGTTATATAGAAAAGAAAAATTATACGACAGCTGAATCCTATTTTAAAAAAGCAGAAAAAATATATAAGCTATTGAAAATTCAAGGAGCTCAAGAGCTCATCAACTTACAAAAAGGTATTGTATATTATGCCAAAGGTCATTATAAAATTGCCGCCAATTATTTAAATTCAGTTGTTTTAAAATCAGATGATAATGTACAGCTCAATGCAAAATCTGAAGCCTTGTATTATATTGGTTTAATAGAATTTAAAGGAAATAGAAATAATTTAGCACTGATTTACTTTAATCGGTCTCTTGAGCTTAGTAAAAAAAGTAACAATCTTGAATTGCAATCAAAAGCTTTGAAAAAAATTAGTCAATCCTATGATAATTTACTAAATATTGAAAAATCATACATGAATTTGAAACAGTACTTACTTATCAATGACAGTATTAACAAACTTAGAAATGCACGAATTGGCAAAGAAGACTTGATAAATTTTAAAGAATCTGAACGTTTAAAAACTATTGAACTTTTAGATAAAGAAAAAAAAGAGCAGCAACGCATTTCCAAATTCTCAAAGTTAATATCCATTTTAAGTATTGCTTTGATTTCAATTTTGTCGATGCTGAGTTTATCACTTTACAGAAATAATATTATTAGAAGCCAAACCAACAAACTATTACAGAAAAACAATGACGAACTGCAATTAGCTAAAGAAAAAGCTGAAAAAGCTTCACAAGCAAGAGCTGAGTTCCTGTCAACAGTTAGTCATGAATTGCGAACGCCACTAAATGCCATTAATGGAATCACCCACTTGTTAATTGAGGAAAATCCGAAAAAATCGCAGCTGCAATATTTAACTTCCCTTAAATTTTCGGGAGATTATTTGTTGAACTTTATCAACGACATACTAGAAATCAACCGTGTAGAAAGTGAAAAAACAGAAATTGAAAATATCAATTTAAACCTAAAACAACTTTTAGATGATTTGCATCAATCATTCATGGATTTTGCCAGCAAAAATTCAAATGAATTTATTTTAAAGCTGGATAATGACATTCCGGATAATTTGATTGGTGACCCAACCAAACTTTCACAAATATTTATCAATTTAATTAATAACTCTTTAAAATTTACCAGTCATGGTAAAGTACTACTTGCTGCTTCTATAGTTAACAAAAAAGAGGATATTAGCTCTATATTGTTTGAAATTTCAGACACAGGGATAGGTATTCCCGAAGACAAGCAAGCCACAATTTTTGAAAGTTTCTCACAAGGATCTGTTGAAATTAATCGTAAATATGGCGGAACCGGATTGGGTTTAGCTATCGTAAAAAGATTGGTGGAGTTACTGGGAGGTGATATAAAATTGCGGAGTGTCGAAGGAAAAGGATCCGTATTTTCCTTTGTAATTGACTTCAAATTAGGGGAACAAACCTTTATTGAAACAAAAAAAGAATACAACGGAATTGTTTTCCATAACAAGCACCTACTGATTGTTGAAGACAACAAAATCAACCAGATGATTACTAAAAAAATGTTGGAAAGCAAAAATATTACTTGCGAAATCATCGACAATGGAGAAGATGCCATTGAAGCGGTGAAAAAAAATCACTATGATTTAGTGCTTATGGATGTGCACCTACCAGGAATTAATGGAACAGAAGCCACAAAAAAGATTCGAGAATTCAATCCAACTATACCAATAATTGCCTTAACAGCCATTTCGCTGAACGAAAATAGAGAAATGCTCCTTTCGTATGGAATGACTGATGTAATTACCAAACCTTTCAATCCGGATAATTTTTATCAAGTAATTGCTCAACAATTGAATTAGTACTTGTAAATTTTACCGTCTTTCATCACAAAAATAATAGTTTCTAAAGTTGTAATTTTATCAATCGGATTTTCACCTACTGCAATAATATCTGCAATAAAACTCTCTTTAATTTGTCCGATTTCATTATCCAGTCCTAATAATTTTGCATTGGTAATAGTAGCTGATTGAATGGCAGCTAATGCTGGCATACCTGCTTCGACCATATACGTAAACTCTTTTGCATTGGTTCCGTGCGGAAAAACACCCGCATCGGTGCCAAATGCTATTTTCACGCCACTTTTATATGCTTTTCCAAAAGTGGCTTGAATTTGCGGCCCCACTTCTAAAGCTTTTACACGAACCATCTCCGGATAGAAACCGGTTGTTTTGGCATTTTCGGCCACACTTTTACCTGCAGTTATGGTTGGAACTAAATAAGCATCATACTTTTTCATCAATTCCATGGTTTCACTACTCATAAACGTACCGTGTTCAATGGTTTTGATACCTCCCAAAATGGCTCGTTGCATTCCTTCGTCTCCATGAGCATGAGCGGCTGTTAACATTCCATAGTCTTTAGCGGTGGAAGTAACGGCTTTAATTTCTTCTAAAGTAAACTGTGGATTTTTACCATTTTTTGCAACACTTAAAACACCGCCTGTAGAGGTAATTTTGATCACATCTGCACCTTCTTTGTATCGTTGACGAACCGCTTTTACAGCATCTTCTGGCGAATTAATGACTCCTTCAAGCGGACCCGGATCGCCCATTAATTTTCTACTGCTTCCATTCGTCGGATCAGCATGTCCTCCGGTGGTTGCAATTGATTTTCCTGCAGTAAAAATTCGCGGACCTTTCACAGTTCCTTTATTGATAGCATTTCGAAGCGAAATATTCACGCCTGTTCCACCTAAATCACGGACGGTTGTAAATCCTGCCATCAGGGTAACCTCAGCAATACGAGCGGATTCAAAAGCAACATCTGCTTCATTTTCTGTAAATTTTGCCGAATAACTTGCACTATTTGTTTCTTTTTCAATATGTACATGCATATCGATAAGACCTGGAAGAACAAACTTATTTTTTAAATCAATTTCAACATCTTCCCTATTTACTTTGGTAACGAATCCATCTAAAATTTTAGTGATTTTTGTTCCTGAAACTAAAATTGTTTTGTTGGAAAGTACTTTGCCAGTCTGCGTGTCTAGTACTTTTCCACAATGCAAATAAGTGTCTTGGGCAAAAAAAGAAAATGTAAAAAGTAAAGAAAACAATAGCAATAATGAAGTTCTCATATAGTTTTGATTTAGTTAAATGAAGATCTACTTGTCCAAATATACAAATCTAAAGCATTGACTAGTTGAAAAGTACAATTTATTCATTCTTAAAATGACAAAGAATGAATTAAAAACTCAAAATAAATTCCTTGATTAATTTGCGAACAACCGGTTCAGCTTTTTTTGCTGCTTCTAAAACTTCTTGATGATTTACTTCCATAATACTGTCTTCGTCACCCATATCAGTAACCACAGAAATTCCCAGACAGTCCAAATTCATGTGACGAGCAACGATTACCTCCGGAACAGTAGACATTCCCACACAATCAGCACCTAAAATTTTTACCATTTTATATTCTGCCAACGTTTCAAAAGTAGGACCTTGCAATCCTAAATAAATTCCTTCCTTCAAATCAATTCCGTGTAATGCAGCTATTACCTTTGCCCTGTTTCGTAAACTTTTGGAATAAGGCTCACTCATATTTACAAACCGAGGTCCGAAACGTTCATCATTTTTACCTCGTAATGGGTGCTCGGGAAAAAAATTGATATGATCTTTAATCAGCATCACATCACCCACTTTATAATCCGAATTTACACAACCGGCCGCATTGGAAACGATTAATTGATTGATTCCCAAATACTTCAGCACCCGCACCGGAAAAGTAACCGTTTGCATATCATATCCTTCATAAAAATGAAAACGTCCCTGCATGGCTACCACGCTTTTAGTCCCTACTTTTCCAAAAACAAGTGCTCCTTTGTGCCCCAAAACAGTTGAAACAGGGAAATTGGGAATCTCTTCATAGGGAATTGTACATTCAATTTCCATATCATTTGTAAACGAACCCAGTCCCGAACCAAGAATAACACCGAACTCCGGACTGATAGTGGTTCTTCCTTTTAAATAACTAACAGTTTCCTGAACTTTGTCCCACATAATTGAGTAGTATTTGATCAAATAAGTCTTTTTGAGCTATAATTGATGATTGAATAGGTAAATAGAAAAGTTGTTGTGCAGGTATTTTTCCCTGCAAACGCATAAAATCTTTTTCTGTAGTGATGATTGGTTTTCCGGATGCTTGATTTCTAATCGATTCAATTTCTTCGGAAGTAAAATCATGATGGTCTGAAAATTTCAAAACAACATCTGAATCATTTTTTAAATAATCGAAAAAAGGTTCCGGTTTGGCAATTCCCGCAACTAAAACTTTATCGGTTTGTTTGAGTAGTTCAACTGGCTTTCTTTCATGTTCAGAAAAACAATATTCGTCATACGTTATTGCACTGAAAAATAAGTGTTGGTTTTCTTTACTATTCAGCTTATTTCTAACAATCTGTTGCGATTCTTGCGATAAATTCGGCGGACATTTAGTTACAATTATCACATCAGCTCTGTTTGCATTTGACCGATATTCACGAAGGTTTCCTGCAGGAAGCATACAATCATCAGCATACAAATCAGCAAAGGAGGTAAGTAAAATATAGAATCCTGCCTTTACTTTTCGGTGCTGAAAGGCATCATCTAACAAAATTATTTCCGGCTTTTTTTCTTGTAAAAGTAATTGCTCAATACCATTTTTTCGATGGGCATCAACAGCCACTAGAATAGTGTCAAACTTTTTAAAAAACTGAAAAGGTTCATCGCCTATTTCTTCTACCGTACTTTTTTCGTTGGCTAAAACAAATCCTTCCGATTTTCGTTTGTAACCACGACTTAACGTGGCTACGCGATACCTATCAGAAAAAAGACGAATCAAATATTCAATTTGAGGTGTTTTACCCGTACCACCAACACTTAAATTTCCCACGACGATTACAGGAGTTTGAAAGGAATAGGATTTCAAAAAACCTTGATCATATAAATAATTACGAATGGCAGTAACAATTCCATACAAAATAGAGAAAGGAAAGAATATTTTTCGCAAAAGAATCATGGTACGAAAGTAGCTATTTTTTATCTTTGAATAAAATTAATATTCACCTCACTCGCGAATAATCAAACCTTATATGAAATTACAAACGATACTTTCGGTTCTTGAAGAAATGGCCCCACTCGCCTATGCTGAAGATTTTGACAACGTAGGTTTGCTAACCGGAAATCCAGGTCAGCAAATCACCGGAATTTTAATCTGTCATGATGCACTGGAAGCTGTTGTTGATGAAGCAATCGCAAAAGAATGCAATTTGATTGTCAGTTTTCATCCGATACTTTTTTCAGGATTAAAAAAAATTACCGGAAAAAACTATGTAGAACGAAGCATTATCAAAGCAATTAAAAACGACATTGCCATCTATGCTGTACATACCGCTTTGGACAATCACAAAGAAGGTGTCAATAAAATTGTTTGCAACCATTTAGGCTTGACCAAAACAACGATTTTAATTCCAAAAGAAAAATTCATCCGAAAATTAGTGACCTACACCATTTCTGAAAATCACGAACAACTTCGAAATGCTCTCTTTGATGCGGGTGCAGGTACTATTGGAAATTATGAAGATTGCAGTTTCAACTCCAAAGGTATTGGAACATACATGGGAAATGAGAACAGCAATCCGGAAATTGGCGAACGTTTTGAGTTTGTAGAAAACGAAGAAATTAAATTGGAAGTTACTTTTGAAAAACACTTAGAATCAAAAATTTTAAAAGCACTATTCATAAATCATTGCTACGAAGAAGTGGCTTATGAAATTTACGAACTCCAAAACCAACATCAAAATATTGGCTTGGGAATGATTGGCGAATTGGAAACGGAACTTTCTGAAAGTGAATTTTTAACGTTGGTAAAGGACAAATTGCAATGTGAAGGTATCAGACACAGTGCTTTTTTAGGTAAAAAAATCAAGAAAGTAGCCGTTTTAGGCGGATCCGGAAGTTTTGCAATTGCCAAAGCTAAAGCAGCCGGTGCCGATGCTTTTATTACCGCCGATTTGAAATACCATCAGTTCTATGAGGCTGAAAATCAGATGCTTTTGGCAGACATCGGACATTTTGAAAGCGAACGTTACACAAAAAACTATATAGTTGATTTTCTTATCAAAAAAATTACTAATTTTGCACCTGCCTTGCCTGAAGGCAGAATTATTTTATCAGAAGAGAATACAAATCCAGTTAAGTACTTTTAAACTATGACAAACGTAAAAGAAATGAGTGTAGAAGACAAATTAAGAGCACTCTATAATTTGCAGTTAATCGACTCAAGAATTGATGAAATTAGAAATGTAAGAGGAGAACTACCTCTGGAAGTACAAGATTTAGAAGATGAAGTAGCTGGTTTAAAAGCTCGTTCAGAAAAATTAAAATCTGATTTAGATACCATTGACGATCAAATCAAAGGAAAGAAAAATGCAATTGAAGCTCACAAAGAAGGTATAAAAAAATATACCGACCAACAAAAAAACGTTCGTAACAATAGAGAATTCAACTCTTTAACAAAAGAAATCGAATTTCAGGAATTAGAAATTCAATTAGCTGAAAAGCATATTAAAGAAATGAAAGCTTCTATCGAGTACAAAAAAACGCAAGTTTCTGAAGCTCAAGAACGATTAAACGCTAAACAAAGTCACCTAGAACACAAAAAAGCGGAATTAGGTGATATCATGGCAGAAACACAAAAAGAAGAAGAGTTTTTAACGAATCTTTCTGCTGAATATTCCAACAATACTGAAGAACGTTTATTAGCTGCTTACCATAGAATTAGAAGTAGTGTTCGCAACGGATTAGCGGTAGTTTCTATCGAAAGAGGAGCATCTGCCGGATCATTCTTTACAATTCCACCTCAAACACAAGTTGAAATTGCTGCACGCAAAAAAATCATCACTGACGAGCACAGTGGCCGAATTTTAGTAGACTCTGTTCTTGCTGCTGAGGAACGAGAAAAAATGGAGCAAGTTTTCAATAACATATAATACTCAAAACCCCAAATTGGGGTTTTTTTATGAAAAAAAGTATCAATTTTTTAATTGCAAAATCCCTTGGGTTATATATCAACTTTCTCAGTTTTGTGTGTCCCAAAAAAGCACTACAACTTGCTTATAAATTTTTCAGCGAACCTCGCAACGGACGACTGAAAATACAATTAATTCCTTCGATACTTAAAGAAGCTTCACACGAGTTTTTAACATTAGATTCGCATCAATTTCCTGTTTATGTGTGGAAAGGTAATGAAACAAAAATTTTACTGGTTCATGGCTGGGAAAGCAATGCCGCTCGTTGGGAAAACTTTTTCCCTTATTTACAAAAATCTGGAAGCACCATTATTGCTTTAGACGGACCGGCACATGGGTTGGCCAACGGGAAAGAGTTCAGCGTTCCAATCTATGCTCAGTTTTTGAATGTAGTTGTTCAAAAATTCAAACCAAATTACTTACTTGGCCATTCGATTGGAGGGTCTGCTTGTTTATATTTTCAAGCAAATTACACGAATGATTCCATCGAAAAAATGATCCTGCTTGGAGCACCCGCCGATTTGGAAATCTTACTTAAAAATTATGCGGCTATTTTAAGTTTGAACCATCGTGTCATGCAATTATTTGAAAATTTTTATTGGGAAAATTTTCAAATTAAAGTGAAAGAATTTTCAGGGATGGACTTAGGTTCTAAACTAAAAATTAGCGGCTTGATTGTGCATGATACCGAAGATACTGTAGTTTCGATCAAAGAGGGTAAAAAAATTGCGAAAGGTTGGACAAACGCTCAATTTATAGAAACCAAAGGTTTGGGCCACAGCATGCATGACGATGAATTGTATCAAAAAATATATAATTACTTATTTGAGAACTCTAACTCTTGATGATTTTTTTAGTAGTAGATTTTCCATTGGCTGTTACTTTAACAAAGTAAAAACCATTCATTAAAGTCGAACAATCAATTTCTTTAGCTTGCGAAAGTGTTGATTGATAAACCAACTGACCTAATGCGTTGTATAACTCCACTTTTGCTTCAGGAGAAACTTCAGAACCGTACATTAACGTCAATTGATTTTGAACCGGATTGGGATAAACTGTAAATTCAATAGTGTTTTCCGTAGCAACTGACAACGCATAATTATCGTAAATAGCCTGCATCGCTGCTTGTATATTTGGCAAGGGCCCGATGTTTCCAGATGCCGCATTTCCTTGAGGGACACCGGTATCTTTTAAAATGGTTCGCATTTGCGGGCCCGTTAGATAACCACCGGTTAAACTAAAATGATACGATTGCAAAACCACTACACAACCAGCTACCATTGCTGTTGCCGAACTTGTTCCTGCAAAATTGGTGTAATATTGATTAAAATCATTTCCAATATTTTGAGCATCACCATAACCGGTTGTAAAAAGATTTTCTCCCCAACCTTGTACATCTACACGAGTTCCGAAAGTGCTATAAAATATTCTGTTATGCGAAAGATTGGACGTACCTGCTCCAACAATGATGGCACCGCTATTCCCTAAATTCATATAGTTTTGATAATAGGTACTATTTAAATTTTGAGCTCCATTTCCTGCTGCAGCCACTACAATAATTCCCGAAGCAGAAGCGGCAGCTGTTAAATCCCAAATCAGCGTATTAAATTCTGCGGGCACAAATTGACCACCTTGACCACCCGTTTGCATTTCATAAATTATTACATCTCCAAGCACTGAATTGGCTATAGCTTGCGAAACAGCGAAAACGCGGTTATAACCTGAAATTTGCCACTCGGGAAATAAAATCATTTCGGTTGCCCCATAGGCCAAACCTGAAATTCCGTAGAGTCCTTTATGCCCGATAACGGTGCCAAAAGTAGCTGTGCCGTGCTCGGTAAAATCAACAGATGCAGCACTATTGATAGTCATTCCTGTAGCAAGAAAAGTATTTATTTGATGTAACTCCTCATGATTTTTATTAAAACCATATTCAATATCTCGTATTTTTATTCCACTGCCAGTAACATTTAAATTCCATGCAAAGGTCATATTTACGCCGGGATTAGCCCCTAAATACGTTTGAAAGAGCTCAAAATTTGGGGTAACCGGTGCAATATCAAAAGGTGGTCGAACCGGCTGAAGTGATAGCAAACAACTGTATTCCACCTCGTCAATTAATTCCAATTGCGTTGCTAATTCAAAAAGTCGTTCATTGGTTGGATTGGGAATGATTACTTTAAAAATAGTTCGCAATTTTGAAATTTTTTGCAAATCACCTCCCAATTTTTGGGAAGTCGCAAGCATTGCCTCTAATTTGTCATCTGAAATGGGTATACCTTTTTCAAGGATCATCCCATAAACTTCTTGCAATTGAGCCAAAGCACTATTTGTTTCAAAAACTAACCGATTATAATCGTCTGTTCCGTCTAAGACAACCTCTGGTAACGACACGTAAAGTTCATGTTGATTACTGGTTAGATCCAATTGAAACATTCCCTTTCGGCTTTGCCCGAAAAAAGTAGCAACATAAAAAAGTAAAAAAATAACAAATAACTTTTTCATTTAAAAGCAATTAGAAAATCTACCGCAACAATTTTCGTGCAATTTACTACTTTTCCATAAATGAATCAATGAAATCTATTTTTTCAGTATTCAAGAAATTAGATTTACTTTTGCACCATGGAAGAGCAATTGAAACGCATCAATAAATTTTTATCAGAATCAGGCTTTTGTTCACGGAGGGAAGCGGACCGACTTATTTCTGAAGGACGTGTCACCATTAACGGCGTTGTTCCCGAAATGGGCACTAAAGTCTCTGAGAAAGATGAAATTCGCGTGAACGGAAAATTGATTCGCGAAAACAGAGAAAAACCTATTTATTTAGCCTTCAATAAACCTACAGGCATTGAATGTACGACCAATCAAGCGGTTCGAAACAACATTGTTGATTACATCAACTATACGGAACGTATTTTCCCGATTGGAAGATTAGACAAAGCTAGTGAAGGTTTGATTTTTATGACCAATGACGGCGACATCGTCAATAAAATTCTTCGGGCACGAAACAACCACGAAAAAGAATATATAGTAACGGTTGACAAACCCATTACTGACCGTTTTATTCAAAAAATGGGCAATGGCGTGCCTATTTTAGATACAGTCACCCGCAAATGTAAAGTAGAGCAAATCAACGCGAACGTATTTAAAATTGTTTTGACGCAAGGTTTAAACCGTCAAATCAGAAGAATGTGTGAGTTTTTAGGTTATGAGGTTACGGCATTGAAACGCGTTCGAATTATCAATATTACTTTGGATATTCCCGTGGGCAGGTACCGCGATTTAACGGCTTCTGAAATTCTTGAATTAAACCAACTGATTGAACCTTCAAGTAAAACCGAAGAAGCGAGTTTGCCAAAAGTGGAAATAAAAAAACCAATGGCATCAAAT
>NZ_JBILTE010000090.1:0-10987 GCF_044371705.1 Flavobacterium sp.
AACAGAGCTATCTTGAAACCAGAAGGATTGCTAACAAGAGATCCAAGAATGGTAGAACGTAAGAAATTTGGACAGAAGAAAGCTCGTAAGAGATTCCAATTCTCTAAACGTTAATACTGAACTTGTATCAGTAGCCGCAGCTTAATTCGCTGTAAAAATTTAAAATTATTATTAAAAAAGTTATTGTTGTTATTATTCCGATGCGATCGGAAAATTAGTTTAGCATCTAAATAATGAAGACCAGAGTAATCGCTACTACATTATTGCTAATCAACAGAACGTAAACTAGTACAAAAATGGCAAACAAAGTTGAAGTTAAAGACTTATTAGAGGCTGGCGTTCATTTTGGACACATGACTCGTAAATGGGACCCGAACATGGCTCCTTACATTTATATGGAACGTAATGGTATTCATATCATTAACCTGTATAAAACTGCTGCTAAAATTGAAGAGGCTAATGAAGCCTTGAAAAAAATTGCAGCATCCGGTAGAAAAGTACTTTTTGTAGCTACCAAAAAACAAGCAAAAGATATCGTAGCCGAAAAAGCTGCTGCAGCGAACATGCCGTATATTACGGAAAGATGGCCTGGTGGTATGCTTACTAACTTCGTTACTATCCGTAAAGCCGTTAAAAAAATGGCATCTATTGATAGAATGAAGAAAGATGGCACTTTTAATACACTTTCTAAAAAAGAACGTTTACAAGTAGATCGTCTTCGTGCTAAACTAGAGAAGAACTTAGGTTCTATCGCTGATATGTCTAGATTACCTGCTGCATTATTTGTAATAGATATCAAAGCTGAACACATCGCAGTAAAAGAAGCTCAAAAATTAAACATTCCAGTTTTTGCTATGGTTGATACCAACTCTGACCCTCGTCAGGTTGATTATGTAATCCCGGCTAATGATGATGCTTCGAAATCAATTGATAAAGTATTATCTCTTGTGACTGCTGCTATCGTTGAAGGTCTTTCTGAAAGAGGATCTGAAAAAGATGGCGAAGTTGTTGCTGAAGATACAGTAGAAGAAGTAGTAGCAGCAGAAGCTGCTCCAGCAGTGGAAGCAGAAGAAGCTAAAACAACTTCGGAAGAATAAATAACAAAAAATTCCAATAAAGAAATTCCAAATTCCAAAAAATTGTCAATTTAAAATTGATGATTTAATAAAATTGGAATTTGGAATTTGATTATTGGAATTTGTTTTTTTACAAAAAATTAAACACTTTAAAATAGATACAAAATGGCAACAATTACTGCTGCAGACGTAAATAAATTAAGACAAATTACAGGTGCAGGTATGATGGACTGCAAAAAAGCATTAGTTGAATCTGATGGAGATTTTGACAAAGCTATCGAAAACCTTAGAAAAAAAGGGCAAAAAGTTGCCGCTAACCGTTCTGACCGTGAGTCAACTGAAGGTGCTGCCGCTGCTTTTATAAACGCAGAAAAAACTAAAGGTGCTGTTATTACTTTAAACTGTGAAACAGATTTCGTGGGTAAAAATGAATCTTTCGTTTCTTTAGCCAAAGCGTTAGTTGGAAAAGCAATCAATTTTTCTTCGAAAGAAGAATTTTTAGCTTCTCCATTCGATACTAACATGACCGTAGCTGAAAAATTGATTGAGCAAACAGGTGTTATCGGTGAAAAAATCGAAATTGGTGGTTTTGAAATTTTAGAAGGAGCATTCGTTGGATCCTATGTACATGTTAACAAAATAGCAGCTCTAACTGCAATTTCATCGGTAATTGCCGATGCAGAAGTTTTAACTAAAGACATTTCAATGCAAGTAGCTTCAATGGGAGCAGACACCTTATCTTACAAAGATTTTGATCCTGCTTTTATTGCTTCTGAACTTGACGCTCGTATTGCAATCATTGAAAAAGAAAATGAAGAAGCAGCACGTTTAGGAAAAACATTAAAAAATGTCCCTACGTACATTTCTTACGCTCAATTAACAGAAGAAGTTTTAAAACAAGCGGAAGAAGATGCAAAAGCAGAATTAAAAGCAGAAGGTAAACCTGAACAAATTTGGGATAAAATCATTCCGGGTAAAATCCAACGTTTTATCTCTGACAACACAACTTTAGATCAAGAAAAAGCGTTACTTGACCAAAATTTCATTAAAGATGATAGTAAAAAAGTTGGTGATTATGTAAAAGGTTTCAACGTTGAAATTACAGGTTTCAAAAGAGTAACTTTAGGATAGTACAATTTATCTCAGAATCTGTTGATTTCAGGTTCTTGAATCTTACAAATTATATCAGATAGAATCCCATCGACTCAAATCGATGGGATTTTTGTATTTTAAAGAATTCCTACAATTAAAATCAATTGAATTCCGTTATATTTGAAAAAATAACAACTTTAAAATAATTTGCTTTGAAAAAGATTGTATTTCTGCTAGTACTAATTTGTTCAATTTCCTTTGGACAACAAAAAAAATACCAAAGTTTATTGTGGGAAATTTCAGGAAACGGACTGGAAAAAAATTCATACGTGTATGGTTCTATGCACGTTAGCGAAAAAGTCAGCTATCATTTATCAGACGCCTTTTTTAAACATTTGCTAGAAGCCGATTTTGTTGCAAACGAAAGCGAACCAAGCAGTTGGTCGGATCTTTATGATTTATTCAACAATGAAAGTTATATCAATCAAAATAAATTTTACAAAGAATTTTACCTCTATCCGTTTCAAAAACAACAATTAAATGATTTGTTTGAAAGTAGAAATTATACGATGGATAATTTATTGTTTCGAACCAATGAATACAATCAAGATTTTCAGGAGGAAACCTATTTAGATATGTTTATTTACCAAACGGGAAGAAAATATAACAAAAAAACCGTTGGTTTAGAAGACGCGAAAAAATCGTTGGTTTTAATCATGAATATCGACTATTCTGATTCAAAAATATCAGACGAAAACACCCAAAAAGTTGTCAAAATTCTGAAAAATAAATCGTTCGACGCTGCTTTGATGGATTACTATCGAGAAAAAGATTTAGACATGATGGATTCACTGTTGACACTTGTTTCTCCGGAGGCTTATCTAGACGCGATGCTATATAAAAGAAATATTATAATGACTCAAAGCATCGATTCTATTGCTAAAAAAGGAAGCCTTTTTGCAGCCATCGGAGCCGCACATTTACCCGGTAAAAAAGGTGTAATTGAATTGCTTCGTCAAAAAGGGTATACTGTAAAACCGGTTTTTGATCAATATACAGACAAAGGGAAAAATACAAAAAAACAAATTGATGAGTACTTTGTCAAACCAAAATTAGTAACTAAATCTACAGTTGACGGATTTATTGAAATGCCATTATTCGAAATGGTCATTGCCAACAATAACGACATAAACAGTCCGGATTTGTCGAATGGCGGCTAT
Organism: Flavobacterium sp.; assembly: GCF_044371705.1. Lineage (GTDB taxonomy): Bacteria > Bacteroidota > Bacteroidia > Flavobacteriales > Flavobacteriaceae > Flavobacterium. The sequence goes on from NZ_JBILTE010000090.1 coordinate 3,389, forward strand.
ATCAACATCAAAAGAAAATTGCTGAACAACTTTTTGAAAAAAGACAAAGATGTTTTTAATCATCTGACTTTAGACAGCTTATTCTATGAAAATATACCGGGAGATATCCTCGAGAAAAAATTCTTTGAGGAAAAAGATTATTTAGGCTACGACCTAAAAAACAAAACGAAAACCGGCAATACCCAACGTTATCGTTTTTACATCACACCCCTGGAAATAATCTGCATTAATATGATTGGAACTGGCGAATATGTAAAAAACTACGAAAACGAAGTTTTCAATCAGATCAAATTGAAATCCGATACGGGAAATTGGGAAACTGTTAGTCCCTCAAAAGGCGGATTCAGTATTCAAGTTCCCTCCTACCATATTTTGTATGGAAACAAGCAGGAATCTGTTTCACCCGTTGATACTGAATTATATGCACATGAAACGGCTAGTAAAAGCAACTATTTTCTAATTGAACGCACTTTGAATCGCAATTTTGATCTGGCTGAAACTGATTTTGAACTCCAAAGAATTCAAGAAGAGTTTTACTTGCAATATGACGCTGATAAAGCCGTTGAATCCATCAAAAAAAGCGAAAATACTTTAGTTTCAAAGTCAACCATTAATGGAAAATCTATACAACTGAAAACGGTGATTAATGGCCCAAAATATTATTTAATGGGAACAGTTAATGCATCGGATGAAAAAACGATTAAATTCTTTGAATCATTCAAAAAATTAGCATTCAAAGAAACTGCTGATTTTCAGAAGTATACCGACAGCACAGGATTGTTTACGGTGGAAGTCCCTAAAAAACAAAATGAAATCTACTTCTTGAAAACCAATCAGAAGAAACAAAAAGGGAAGAAAGACAAGAAACAGAATTTATTCACAAGTGATTACGAAAACTATTCATTTACCGATGAAAATGGTCAAAAAATAGAGGTCAATTTTTATAAATACCATAAATACGAACGAGAGAAAAACATAGATTCTGTAAAAGCAGATTTTACCAGATGGTTTAAAACAAACGGGCTTTCTGATAATGAATCTGCAATAGAAGAAACTGCAGAATTAGCAGACGTAGAGGAACTGATTGAAACAGTAGCAATTGATGAAGAATATGCAATGGCAATTGACGATTACGGTTTCGAATCTTCTTCTCAAGACAGAAAATTATTTTCTTCTACTTGGGAAAAGGAAATCGGATTTACTGCAAAAATCAAAGGCAAAGGAAATAAATACCAAGTAATTAGTGAACAGTTTAATCAAGACCCCTCGCAAAAATACTATATCTATGAAGCAATGGTTTCAAAACCACAAACTATTCAGGCGATAAAATACAAAGTGATTTTTAAAGATGGATTAATTTACCGTATTAAAACATTGGTTGATAAAAGCTATAGTAAAAACAATCCCTTTATCGAACGTTTTTATGGAACTTTTACTCCTCTAGATTCAGTTTTAGATTATTCAGTTTTTGAATCAAAACTGCAACTATTCATGGCAGATGCACGCAGCGAAAATGACACTATTCGTTATTCTGCACTCAAATCTGTTAGTCGTTTAAGCTTTGAAAAAGAGGATTTAAATGAACTGCAACAGTTCATCGACTCATTCAATTTTAAAGCAGATGAGCTAGATGCCTTAGGCAAACTTTTTGAAGCGATCGGCGAAATAAAAGACCCCATGGTACTTCCGTTTTTAGAACGCAACTACAAAAAAGACAATCTAAATCCAATTATTCAATTGGCAATTTTAAAAGGATTAACACATCAAGAATCAAAGCCTGCTTACAAAAAAATCATGGAGTTGCTTGAATATGATTTGCCTTTGTCTGAAAGCAAATATGAAATATCCTCTTTATTCGCACATTTTAACAATGATCCGAAAAATAGTGCCGAGTTATTTCCTGACATTTTTCAATTTTACAGTATTCCGGAATACCATGACCCGATTGTCAAACTTAGTTCTATTCTATTTGATCTAGGTTTAATAAATCCAAAGAGGTTGAATCAATACAAAAAAATGGTGTTAACCAATGCAAAATTAGAATACAAACGTGTAGCTGGTTGGAAAGCAAAAAATGACAGTAAAGAAAATGCACGAAATGCCGATCGTGATACACGTGTTGCGAATGACTTGAAAAATTATATTCAATTAATTTACCCTTATAAAAACGAAAAAGATTTCAAACTACTTCTCAATAAGATACAAGCTTTGGACATTGATGCCTTAAATTTAGAAATGGCATTTTTAGATTTGAAAAAAGACAACACTCTTGATAAAAAAACAGAAGTGGCTTTATTAAGCAAGCCTAGTACTCGTTTTGCAGCTTATCAAATGTTGTATGACAAAAAACAAATTAGTGTGATAGAGACAATTACTGATGAAGATTTAGCGAAAGCCGGAGTTATATATCTTGATGAAATTGATACTGAAAAAGACAGTTTAGTATTTTTTGAAAAACGTGAAATCAGTTTCGAGGGCAAAACATTAAACTATTTCTTTTTCAAACAAAAACCGTCCAAATCTGGTACTGATGAGTATTATGACTCCTACGATGCTCAGGAAAAACTTGTAAGTATCGCGTTTGTACAAGGCAAAAACGGTCGCGTTAATCCAAAAGCATACTATTCAGGTCAAGTAAATGAAATTGTAGATGAAGAAAAAATGGATGAACTCTATCAACAAATAATTGACTATTCTATCAATGGAAATCGCCTGCGAACCTCCTTTGGAAAGATTGTTGATGAACATAACATAATGGGATTCAATGATTATGAAGAAGAATATTACGAAGAATAAAATGAAATAAATTATTATTTATAATTTAGAGCCCTTGATGCTACAAATTAAAAGTACATGTTTCAAAATAGAAAAGACACGGTGTATGTTGTTCTTGCCGGCATTTTTATAACAAATGCAATTGTTGCAGAACTAATCGGCGGAAAACTCATTACTATTTTTGGAGTTCCCATGAGTATTGGAATTTTGCCATGGCCCATTGTTTTTATTACAACTGATTTAATTAACGAGTACTTTGGGGAAAAAGGAGTAAAAAAACTATCGCTCATCACTGCGGCTCTCATCGCCTATACCTTTATCATTTTATTCTTTGCAATTAAAATTCCTTCCAGCGGAATTAGTTCGATTTCTACCGAGCAATTTGAAGCAGTATTTGGACAAAGTCAGTTAATAATCATTGGAAGTATTGTTGCCTTTTTGGTTTCTCAATTAATTGATGTAACCATTTTTCATTTTGTAAAAAAAAGAACCGGAAAAAAAATGATTTGGCTGAGAAGTACAGGTTCCACTGTTATCTCACAATTATTTGACAGCTTCATCGTACTAGGCATTGCGTTTTACGTGCCAGGAATTATGAATTCAGAAACATATATTATCTCAGGTTTTACGGGATATTCTGTAAAATTAGTCATTGCCGTTTTAATGACTCCTCTGATATATTTGGGTCACTATTTAATTGAACAATATTTGCAAAAAAATGCCTGATAAAAACCGATGTTCCTGGTGCGAAAAAGACCAACTCTATCGTGACTATCACGATACAGAATGGGGCAAACCTGTGTATGACGATCAAAAATTATTTGAATTTTTAATTTTGGAAACATTTCAAGCAGGTGTGAGTTGGCATTTAATTTTAAAGAAAAGAGAAAACTTCAAAAAAGCATTCCTTGGTTTTGATTACCAACAAATCGCTCATTTTGGCGATTATGAAGTGCAGGAGTTAATGAAAGCAGCCATCAACAATGCAAAAGCATTCATAAAAATTCAGGAAGAATTTGGTTCCTTTTCAAATTTTATTTGGAGCTATGTGGATGGAAAACAGGTCGACAATAAATTCCATTCGTTAAGTGAAGTTCCTGCTTTTAACCCTTTGGCTGAAAAAATCAGTAAAGACCTAAAAAAACGTGGATTCAAATTTATCGGACCCACTACGATGTATGCTCATATGCAAGCAACCGGAATGATGAATGATCACATGATTGATTGCTGGACCAGAAGTTAAATGGAAGATTTTAGTATTTTTATATAACTGTCTCGAGAGATTTCAAATGCTCCCAGTTTTTCCAAATGGTCGTTGTGTACTTGACAATCAAGTAATCGATAATTTTCTTCTTTTAGTTGCTTAATCAAAGTTACAAAAGCAACTTTGCTGGCATTGGGCACTTTGGAAAACATGCTTTCACCACAAAAAACTTTACCTAAATCTACACCATATAAACCGCCCACTAATTCATCATTTTGCCAAACCTCAACTGATTTCGCAAAACCCATTTCGTGTAATTTTTCATACGCCTGCACCATTGAATCTGTAATCCAAGTCCCATCCTGCCCTTTCCGATGAACCGTTTTACAATTTCTAATAACCTCTGAAAAATTTTTATTAAATGTAACTTTGAAAAGTTGTCTATTTAAAATGTTGCGGAGACTTTTAGCCGTTTTATAATCCTGAGGATTGACTACCATTCGCTGTGGCGGACTCCACCACAAAATTGGCTCATCATCATCAAACCACGGAAAAATACCGTTACGATATGCTAAAAGCAATCGTTCAGTGCTTAAATCACCCCCAACAGCTAAAATTCCTTCGTAGGAAGCTTCAGTTACAGGTGGGAAATACAATTCGGAGGTTAGGAAATACATAATTCAAAAGTCTAGATCAAAAAGCAAAGATCAAAGTCAAAAGTCAATAGTTCTGTGCTTCAGCACTAACTACCCTCCGACTTCAGTCGGGGGATAATCTAAAAATTCCAAATCCCAAACGTATATCATTGGAATTTGGAATCTCATTTTTTTGGAATTTAACTTTTTACTAAAAAGGCAAATCGTCATGTTCTTCTTCATTGAAATTAGTAGCAGGTTCAAATGCTTCCGCTGCAGGCATTGGAGGCATACCGGCAGCTGGTGCTTCCGATTGCAATTTTTCAATTCTCCATCCTTTGATTGAGTTGAAATACTTGGTTTCTCCTTGCGGATTTACCCATTCTCTTCCTCCTAAGTTGATTGAAACTTTAACATTTTCCCCAACAGTAACCGTATTTAACAAATCACTCTTATCTTGAACAAATTCAATCATGATGCTTTGTGGATACTGCTCATCTGTAGTAACTACTAATTCTCTCTTTTTAAATGTTGGGCTTACTTGTTGCACCGCTCCAACAACCTTTACTTTTCCTGTAACTTCCATACGCTTGTTTTGTTTTAAAATTATTAATTGGCTTATACTAAACTCTTTTGGCTAATAAAACTTTCCAAGCCGACAACGCGTCTTGAATAGCTAAATATTCCTTGGCTTTTTGATGTACTTTCACTTCATCTGCTGAACTCAAAACACCTTTTACCTGAATATTTTGTTGTACAAATATATTAATTTCTTCGGTGGATGGCAAACTTTCTACATTTCCTAACATCCCTAAATCATTTCCGTCAAAAACCGCACTTTCTTTAATAAAATCAGGAATCTGATCTACTCCTATTCCCATTGTTGCCAAAGGTTTTGGAATTTCAAATAAGCCTTGATTGGACCGCGAATACCAATTGGCACCCATTCGGGAAACCAAATCAATTTTATGTTGGTCAATTAATCCGTTGGCATCTAAAATATCTTCTGAAATATGCATCTGAACTACTTCGCAAATAATTAAATTACCGGCTCCACCTTCAGTCCCTAAGGAAATAATATCGTTGACTTTACACTCAAATTGCACCGGACTTTCGGCCACGCGATAGGGTTTGACAAGCTCCGATGGCAACATGGTTAATCCGGATTTCAAAAATTCATTCACCCCATCCGGATATTCCGTGCTGGAAAGTGACATTTGTTGCACGATGTCATAATTCACCACATTTATCACAACTTCACGCGTAGCTTGACAATTGATTAAAGTATGCTTAATTGTATTGTCACGAACTCTTCTAGCCGGCGAAAAAACTAAAATAGGAGGATTGGAACTAAAAACATTAAAAAAACTGAACGGCGATAAATTGGGGGTTCGATTGTTATCCATTGTACTAGCAAAAGCAATAGGTCGCGGACCTACCGAACTTTGTAAATATCCTTGTAGTTTTACCGGCGAAATTTCCTTGGGATTAATACTAATCATAACATTTTTTAGTTTTAACAAAAATAAGAAATCAAAGCCTATTTTTCGATTGCTTTTTACATTTCAAGTAAGATTTATTACTTTTAACCTAAATATTCATGTATGCAGTTTTCCGATAGCCGAAATGTCACCCGTTGGATCTTGATTTCTTTATCTTTTGTGATTATTTCGCTGATACTTTGGAACACCTATTCGTTCTTCCAAATCTTTAAAGAAGATGAACGAATGAAAATGGAATTATGGGCCGAAGCTCAAAAATCCTTGAGTAATGCCGACGAAAACACAGATATCGGTCTGACGGCGGTTCTTTTAAACAACAATAAAAGCATTCCTCTGATTTTAACAGATGAATTCAACACTTATTTGGACGGTAGAAATGTAGATTCCTTGATTTTAAATGACCCCGAAAAAATAAAAAAACTAATTCAAACTTTTAAAAATCAAAATGAACCCATCAAGATTGCTTACGACGAGGATAAGTTCCGGTATTTGTATTATGGCAATTCGCCTATGTTGAGCAAGTTAAAATATTATCCTATTGCTCTGTTGTTAATTATAGTTTTGGTTGCACTTTTGGTTTTCAACTTTTACAAAACCTCTAAAATTGCTACGCAAAACAAACTTTGGGCGGGAATGGCTAAAGAAACTGCTCATCAAATTGGCACGCCTTTATCGTCGCTGATTGGTTGGCTGGAAATCATGAAATCCAACAATTTAGATGAAACGATTGTCACTGAAATTGAAAAAGACATTACACGATTACAAACCATCACCGATCGATTTTCAAAAGTGGGAAGCGAACCTGCTTTGGTACCCCAAGATGTAATTGCAGAAACTTTTGTATCGTTTGAATATTTGAAATCACGTTTTTCAAATCAAGTAGAATTTCAGTTCAATGCTCCTGAAAAAGAAATTATGGTTTCTTTAAACGCTGCTTTACACAGTTGGACCATTGAAAATCTGATTAAAAATGCTGTGGATGCCATGAAAGGCAAAGGAAGTCTTTCGCTAAACATTATTGAAACCGAAAAAGGTGTCGACATTTATGTTTCCGACACCGGTAAAGGCATTCCCAAAAAACAATTTAAAAAAATATTTGAACCCGGATTTACCACCAAAAAACGTGGCTGGGGTTTGGGACTTTCCTTAACCAAACGTATTGTAGAAGAATACCACAAAGGCAAAATACGAGTGGATCATTCAGAAATTGGTAAAGGAACGACGATGGTGGTAAGTTTGAAGAAGGTGTAGTGAAAACTACATAAACTACTGCTGTCAATCTGAACTTGTTTCAGATTCTCAAAATCATACACTAGATTCTGAAACAAGTTCAGAATGACAAAATAAATTATAATTTTTCTTGAACTTTCTGAACGATTTCTTCAAATTCTTCTTTAGTCAAACTCACTTTTCGTTGAAAACGCATATCATCCATGTCTTGCAACGGAATTAAATGAACGTGCACGTGTGGCACTTCCAATCC
>NZ_JBILTE010000091.1:0-10959 GCF_044371705.1 Flavobacterium sp.
CTCTACAAACCATTTTACAATTCCGCTTGGATGTTCAGCAGAAGCGACATCGCGTTCAATTTTCTGTTTGCAAGTTAAGCGAACATAAATGGTGTCATTGTGATAAATAGGTCGTAAAAATCGGCACTCTTCCAGTCCGTAATTCGCGGCAACCGGTCCTTTATTTGGATACACAAATAAACCGGCGGCAGCGGCTAAAATAAAATAACCATGAGCAGTTCGTTTTTCAAAAATACTTCCGTCTAAGGAAGTGATATCGGTGTGAGCATAAAAATGATCCCACGTTAGATTGGCAAAATTGATAATATCGGTATCGGTAACCGTTCGCTTGTGCGTTTTGAGCGACATTCCGGGTTGGATATCCTCCCAATGGTATTGAAACGGGTGTCGTGTAATTTCTTTGTAAGCCGAATTCGGTTGATAAATTCCGGTAATTTCGGTCAATGTCGTTGGCGAACCTTGAATAGCACAGCGTTGCATGTAATGTTTGATGCCGCGAATACCGCCCATTTCTTCGCCTCCTCCGGCTCGACCGGGACCTCCGTGAACTAGCAAGGGCAATGGCGAACCATGACCGGTGCTTTGTCTGGCATTTTCACGGTTTAAAACTAAAATTCTTCCATGATGAGAAGCGGCATTAACTACATATTCTTTGGCGATTTCGTCTGAATTGGTTACGATGGATGAAACCAAGGAACCTTTACCCATTTGGGCTAATTCGATTGCTTCGTCTAAATTTTTATACGGCATTATCGTTGAAACGGGACCGAATGCTTCTGTTTCGTGAACCGACAAATTTTGAAAGGGTTTGTCTTCTCTCAATACAATCGGACTCACAAAAGCACCTTTTTCATTGGCACCGATAATGTTTAATGTATCAAAATCACCATACACTATCGAAGCAGTTTTGGATAATTCGTTTACTCGATTTTTCAGCACATCCGCTTGGGCTTTACTGACTAACGCTCCCATTCGAACTTCTTTCAATCTTGGGTCGCCAATGGTAACTTTGTCTAAAGATTTTCCAAGAGCAATTTGAACGTCATCCATTAATTTTTCGGGGACAATCATTCGACGAATAGCAGTACATTTTTGTCCGCATTTCACAGTAATTTCACTTTTGGCTTGATTGATGAATAAATCAAACTCCGGTGTTCCGGGAACAGCATCTTCGCCTAAAATAGAAGCATTTAATGAATCTGCTTCCATTGTAAACGGAACAGATTCTTGAATAATTCTCGGATGAGCTTTTAATAATCTTCCTGTTGCGGCTGAACCGGTGAAAGTGATTACATCCTGGCTTTCAACAGTATCAAATATATTTTTGGTTGTTCCGCTGATGAGTTGTAAGGCTCCTTCGGGCAGTATGTTTGATGCGATAATTTCTTGTACAACTGCTTCAGTCAAATAGGCGGTTACCGGAGCTGGCAAAACTACTGCCGGCATTCCGGCCATCCAGTTAACAGCACATTTTTCTAACATTCCCCAAATTGGAAAATTGAAAGCATTGATATGAATAGCCACCCCTTTTTTTGGAACTAAAATGTGATGAGCCATGAATCGACCGCCTTTTGACAAATCGATAGGGTCGCCTTCAACATGAAAGGGCTGATTGGGAAACAACTTTCGCAACGATGCGTTGGCAAACAAATTTCCGAAACCACCTTCGATATCAATCCAGGAATCTACACGTGTTGCTCCGGTGCGGTAACTTATTTCATAGAATTGTTCTTTGCGTTTGGTTAAATACATTGCCAAACTTTTGATCATATTTCCACGCTCTTGGAAAGTCATTTTACGTAGTTTTTCGCCACCTTTGGTTCTTCCGTAATGCAAAATAGCAGGAATATCTAGTCCTTCTACAGTTGTGGAAGCTATGAATTCTCCTGTAACAGCATCGAATGAAGGAATTCCTTCGCCGGTTCCGGTGATCCATTTTCCGAGGACGTAATGTTGTGTTTTATTCATATTCTTTTTTTTTTCGCAATTCGCAAATTTTATTTTTTCCCGATAGCTGAAGCCAACGGTAATTTAGCTACGCGTTTTATAAAGGCTGAAGCCAACGGCTAGTTCGCTTCGCGTTCAATAATTGCTGCATAGCCTTGTCCGACACCAATGCACATCGTGATTAAGGCATAACGTTTGCCAGTTAGTTGCAATTCTAAAGCGGCGGAATAGGCAATTCTGGCACCTGTTACACCAAGAGGATGTCCGATGGCGATAGAACCTCCGTTAGGATTTAATCGTGGGTCGTTATCTGCAATTCCCCATGCTCTGGTACATGCTAATGCTTGAGCAGCGAATGCTTCATTTAATTCTATAATATCAATTTGATCCAAAGTCAAACCTGCCTTTGCTAAAGCTTTATTGGTGGCTTCTACCGGACCAATTCCCATGATTCTTGGTTCTACTCCAACTACAGCTGAACTTACAATTCGAGCTAGTGGTTTGAGGTTGTATTTTTTTATTGCTTCTTCGGATGCGATGATGGTTGCGGCAGCTCCATCGTTTAATCCTGATGCATTTCCGGCGGTTACAGATCCGTCCTTTCTGAAGGCCGGGCGAAGTTTTGACAATCCTTCCAATGTGGTTGCCGGCTTGATAAATTCATCTTTGTGGAAAAAATACGAATCGCCTTTTCTTTGCTTAATTTCAACGGAAACAATTTCTCGAACCAAACGCCCGGACTCTTGAGCGGCCGTAGCCTTTTGCTGACTGTTATAAGCAAATTTATCTTGATCTTCTCGTGAAATTTTATATAAATCCACTAAATTTTCGGCGGTTTCTCCCATCGCGTCCGTTCCGTACATTTCATGCATTTTCGGATTAACAAAACGCCATCCAAAACTTGAATCATACATTTTACTATCCGTTCCAAATGCTGCAGATGGTTTGGAAACAACTAAAGGTCCGCGAGTCATATTTTCAATTCCTCCTGCAATAAACACATGCCCGTCACCTGCTATAATAGCTCGACTGGCGTTGATAATTGCTGACAAACCTGAACTACACAATCGATTCACAGTTTCTCCGGGAACAGTATGTGGCAATCCTGCTAAAAGTGAAGACATTCTCGCTACATTACGGTTATCTTCTCCTGCTTGATTGGCACATCCCATAATCACATCATCATAGGCTTCCTTTGGAATGTTCGGGTTTTTTTCTACAACTGTTTTAATTACCAAAGCTCCTAAATCATCAGGTCTGATGGTTGATAAGGTTCCTTGATAGCTTCCGATTGGAGTGCGGACTCCGTCTATGATGTATGCCTGCCCCCTAACCCCCGAAGGGGGAACTGAAGTTTGTTGCGGTAATTTTTTTTCTGAATTCTCCATAAGGTTTTAACTTTTTTGTTTTCCCCCTTAGGGGGTTAGGGGGCTTTCCACTCTTTCTCACTTCGGAACACAGTTCCTTTGAAAAGTGCGACTATTTTTTCTTCTTTTTTTATCTCAATCGTGTAAAAACCAAACTTGTTTTTTAAGGCATTTTCAGTGGTGATTGCGATAATTTTATCACCTTCTCTCAACGTTTCTATGTGATTGATGGATGTATCAATGCTCACCGATTGGCGGCCATGTGAATTGGCCGCAAAAGCCAAAGCACTATCGGCCAATGAATACGTGATTCCACCGTGAGCTATACCAAAACCATTGGTCATTTCTTTGCGAATGGTCATAGAAAGCGTGCAGGAACCCGGTGAAACGGATTCTATGCTGATACCGAGCCATTGGCTGAAGGCATCATTTTGGAACATTTTATTTATAATTTCGTTTGGTTTCATTTTCCTCTCCCCGACCCTCTCCAAAGCAGAGGGAGACAAGGTGTGAATAAATTGGGTTAATAAAATCTTTTATTTTCTCTGTTCATTTTTCTTAAAATTGGGCTACAACGGTAGCGATCTTCGTGGTATTCTTGATAGAGTTCGTCCATTTTTTCGACACACCACGAAATTCCTTTTTCGTCTGCCCATACGAGTAAGCCTTTTGGGTAATTGACACCTTTGGTCATGGCATTGTCGATGTCTTCGGCGGAAGCAATGTTTAAATATTTAGCTTCGGCTGCTTCGTTGATAAGCATGACTAATATTCTGTCAACGATATATTGTCCCAATTGTTTATCTTCGGTTGGTTTTGGTAATTCTGCATTATAATTATAGAAACCCCTTCCTGTTTTTCTGCCAAAAAAACCGGCTTCTGAAAGTCGCTTTTGGGTGAAAGACGGTTTGTATCTTGGGTCAAAATAGAATGCCGTAAATACTGTTTCAGTTACGGTGTAATTGACATCGTTACCTATAAAATCCATCAATTCAAAAGGTCCCATTCGAAAGCCACCGATGGTTTTCATTGCCCAATCGATGGTTGCGAAATCAGCTTTACCTTCTTCATAAATCCGCAGAGCTTCGCTGTAAAATGGTCTTGCCACACGATTAACTATAAATCCGGGCGTATCTTTTGCAATGGCAACTACTTTTTTCCATTCGGTGATGGTTTGAACGGTTTGTTCTATCACTTCTTGACTAGTTTGAATGGCAGGAATGACTTCAACTAACTGCATCAATGGAGCAGGATTAAAGAAATGAATACCAATTACACGGTCCGGTTTTTGACACGAAGCGGCTATTGATGCGATTGATAGAGAAGAGGTGTTGGAAGCTAAAATCGTTTCGGGTGAAACATAATTTTCTAATTCTGAAAAGAGTTTTCTTTTAATATCTAAATTTTCAACAATTGCTTCAATCACTAAATCGGAATGTGATAATTCAGAAAATGTGGTTGTGTAAGATATAGCATTGCTAATTCTGTTTTTTTCAACCTCATCAATTTTTGCTTTTTCGACCAATTTAGATAAGGTAACTTCTAATGATGCTTTGCTTTTTTCAAGTGCACTAGAGTTTCTGTCATAAATTTTCACTTCGCAACCTGCGGTAGCTGCTACTTGAGCAATGCCGCTACCCATTGTGCCACATCCAATAATCGCTACTTTCAAATTAGTTTCCATTGAATTCGGGTTTTCTTTTTTCAACGAAAGCAGTGACGCCTTCTTTATAATCGTTAGATGAGCTGGCTTCAATTTGTAAATCTGATTCTAAAGCCAATTGTTGTTCTAAATTATTTGTCATCGATTGATTCAATAATCGTTTGGTCAAACCGATGGCTTTCGTTGGCATTTCGGCTAACGTTTCGGCTAATTTTGTAACTTCTTCCATAAAATTTTCAGGAGCAATTACTTTGTAAACCATTCCTAATTTTTCCGCTTCAACAGCAGAAACTTTGTCACCTAACATCATTAAAGCGGAAGCTTTTTGAAATCCGATTAATCGAGGCAAGAAAAAGGTTCCGGCACTATCCGGAATTAGTCCAATTTTACTAAAAGCTTGAATAAATGAAGCATTTTCAGCAGCTAAAACAATATCGCAAGCTAAGGCAATGTTTGCACCGGCACCGGCAGCAACACCATTGACAGCAGCAATAATTGGCTTTTCAATCGTTCTTATTTTTTGAATTATTGGGTTGTAATGTTCTTCCAGAATTTTTCTGAAACCGGGGTTTAAATCGGGATCTGTGACTTCTTTTAAATCTTGTCCGGCACAAAAAGCTTTTCCATTTCCGGTAATGACGATGGCTCGAACGGAGTTATCTGTTGAACAGTCCGTTAATATTTTTTGTAATAACAAAGCCATTTCACGGTTGAAACTATTGAATACGTCGGGACGATTCAAGTGAATGAAGGCTACTTTGTTGATTATTTTTAATTCGATGGAATTGGTCATACCTTATTTTAATTTAAACCTACAAGGTTTTGGAAACTTTGTAGGTTATTTTAAACATTTAAAATAGTCAAAAGGCTCTAAACAATCTTCGCATTGGAATAATGCTTTGCAGGCTGTTGAACCAAACTGACTGACTAATTTAGTATTCAATGAACCACATTGCGGACATTTTACTAATTTTTTGTTACCCAAAAGAGCTTCCTTATCTGCTGATTCACTCAAAGGAGAAGCAATACCATATTTTTCTAATTCGGCTCTTCCTTTGGGTGTAATCCAATCGGTTGTCCAAGCGGGTGAAAGAACTAATTCTACTTTAGCTTCTAATCCTTTTTCACGAAAGGCCTTTTTGATATCATCACCTATTACGTCCATTGCTGGACAACCACTGTAAGTGGGTGTAATTTGAACATAAACGATTCCGTTTTCTAATTTAGCTAAACGCACCACACCCATTTCCATGATTGATAACACCGGAATTTCCGGATCTGAAACTCTTTCGAGAATTTCGAACAATTTTTGGTCGATATGTTGCAGTTGTTCTGTCAAATTTTGTTTTTATTAGATTCTGAAACAAGTTCAGAATGACAAATCATGTATTACCAAGTCATGTTTGGATACGTGCGTTGCATGTATTGTAATTCGGTTAAAATATAACCCATATGTTCACTGTGAATTCCTTGCTTTCCTCCCTTTTGGAAGTATTCGATTGATGGCGTTTGTAGGGTTGATTCTACTAAAACTTCACCTACTTTTTGATAATAGGCATTCTTTAACAGGGTTACATCCATTCCAACTCCTTCAGAAACCATTGCTTGATCAGCGGCTGTTTGATGAAATAATTCGTCGGTAAAAATCCACAAGTCGTTGATAGCGGTTTGGATTCTGTTGTGACTTTCATCGGTGCCATCACCTAATCTTCTTATCCAATCGGATGAAAATCGGGTGTGATAAGAAACTTCTTTAATGCTCTTTTTTGCAATAGCAGCCAATGTTTCATCCGTACTGTTTTGCAATTCGTTTAACAAAGACAAGTGAAAAACATCAAACAAAAACTGTCGGGCAATGGAATACCCAAAATCAGTATTAGGCTGCTCCACCAAAAGAACGTTTTTGTATTCACGTTCTAATCTTAGAAAAGCAACGGTATCTTCGGTTGCATCACCACCTTGTATTTTGGCAACATATTGATAATAACTTCTGGTTTGACCTAATAAATCCAACGAGATATTAGTTAGAGCAATATCCGTTTCTAAACTGGGTCCGTGACCGCAAAGTTCACCCAACCGTTGCCCTAATATCAAAGAATTATCGGCAATTCCGAATATATATTGAATTAAATTTTCTTTCATTTTACATGTGTTTTAACTCATCCGGAAGTTCATAAAACGTGGGATGACGATAGGCTTTGTCTTTTGCAGGTTCAAACAATTCACCGTTTTGATTCGGATTGGAAGCAGTAATTTGACTGGACGGTACCACCCAAATGCTCACACCTTCCATTCTTCGCGTATAAACATCGCGTGCATTTTCTAATGCCATTGTTGCATCACTTGCATGAAGACTACCGCAATGACGGTGTTCTAATCCATTTTTACTTCGTATAAATACTTCCCAAAGTGGCCAGTTTTTCATTTTCTTAAAGTTTGAAGTCGCAGTCGCAGTTTGCAGTCTGAATACTGAAAACTGCTACTGTAGACTATTTATATTGCTTCTTTTATTACTTTGTTTTCTTGTTTTTCGGCATAAGCCATAGCGGCATCACGAACCCATGTTCCTTTTTCCCAAGCTGTTTTTCGTGCTTCAACTCGATGTTTATTGCAAGGTCCTTGACCTTTGACCACCTGCCAAAACTCATTCCAATCGATTTCACCCCAATCGTACTGTTTTGTTTCGGGATTCCATTTTAGTTTTGGGTCCGGAATGGTTAAGCCTAAAATATCAGCTTGAGGAACGGTTTGATCAATAAACTGCTGACGCAATTCGTCATTGGTTTTGCGTTTTAGTTTCCACTTTACCGATTGCTCCGTGTTAGGTGAATCGGCATCTTTGGGTCCAAACATCATTAAAGAAGGCCACCACCATCGATTCAAAGCGTCTTGTGCCATTTCTTTTTGTTCCGGAGTTCCGTTGCAAAGCGTTAAAAGAATTTCATACCCTTGACGTTGATGAAAACTCTCTTCTTTGCAAATACGAACCATTGCTCGTGAATACGGACCGTATGAAGCACCCATCAATGCCACTTGATTGATAATTGCGGCACCATCAACTAGCCATCCTACTGTTCCCATATCAGCCCACGTAACCGCAGGATAGTTAAAAATACTGGAATATTTTGCAACACCCGTGTGCAATTGTTCATACATTTCTTCACGTGAAATGCCTAACGTTTCTGCGGCACTGTACAAATACAAACCATGACCGCCTTCGTCTTGAATTTTGGCTAATAATGCCACTTTTCTTCGAAGTGAGGGAGCTCGGGTAATCCAGTTAGCTTCCGGTAACATTCCCACTATTTCGGAATGGGCGTGTTGTGAAATCTGACGGATGTGTGTCAATCGATATTTCTCCGGCATCCAATCTTTGGCTTCAATTTTTTCGTCTCTTGCAATACGAGCTTCGAAAATTTCTTCTAAACTTTTTACTTCTCTCTCAGACATATCTTTAAAATAGTGTTCAGTGTTCAGTCTTAGTATTGAGTTTCTACTTAGCAGTAACGTTGAACTGTTAAACAATTTTTTTAATTTTTAAATCCCGAAATCAACCACCACTTTTTTGGAGGTTGGTACGGCTTGACAACTTAAAATATAATTTTTGGCCAATTCCTCTTCTTCTAATGAATAATTGAGTTTCATTTCAGCGGTTCCTTCAACTACTTGACAACGGCAGGTACTACAAACGCCTCCTTTACAAGCAAAAGGTAAATCGGCTCCTGCAGCCAAAGCTCCGTCTAAAATATTATCAAAATCATCACCCATCACAAAATGGAACTCTTTACCACCATCGATAATAGTTACTTCGGTTCCTTCTACTTTTTTCTCTATAATTTTAGAAATGCGTTGCTTGTCTGCTTCTGAAATTCCCGAAGTAAACAATTCGAAGTGAATTTTGTCTTTGGCTAAACCTGCTGCAGTCAGTTCATCGCGAAGCAGATAAATCATTTCTTCAGGTCCGCAAATAAAACAAGCATCCACTTGTGGCACATCGATAATTTTATCGGTTAAAATTTGAATTTTTTCTTTGGTAAAACGTCCGTTAAACAATTCAGACGCACGATGTTCTTTGGTTAAAAAATGAAAAATTTCAAATCGATTGAAATACACATTTTTTAACTGCTCAATTTCTTCTTTGAAAACAATTGACTTCACCGTTCGATTCAAATAAAACAATTTAAAAGTCGATTCAGGCTCTAACGCCAAATGTGTTTTGATAATTGAAAGTATGGGCGTAATGCCGCTTCCTGCAGCAAATGCAATATAGTTTTTGGCAACCGAAGGATCAACCTCTGTGAAAAAAGTCCCATTGGGAGCCATTACATCCAGAACATCTCCTTTTTTCAATTTTTCATGGACAAATGTAGAAAACAGTCCTTCATTTATTTTTTTTACAGCTACGTTCCATTTATTTTCAATCGGACTGGAACACAACGAATACGAGCGACGAACTTCATTACCGTCAATCATTGTTCGTAAAGTCAAATGCTGTCCTTGTTTGAACTGAAATTCTGATTTTAAATCGTCAGGAATTTC
This sequence comes from Flavobacterium sp., assembly GCF_044371705.1. GTDB lineage: Bacteria > Bacteroidota > Bacteroidia > Flavobacteriales > Flavobacteriaceae > Flavobacterium. The sequence goes on from NZ_JBILTE010000091.1 coordinate 9,517, forward strand.
AAAGGAAATTACTGTACAATCCTTTGTTTCTTTATAAATATCTGCAACTTTAATGCTGTGAAATTTGGCCATATTTAAAAATAATAAAAACTAACAATTGTTAGTTTACAATGCAAATTTAATCATTTTTTTCAAATGTTACGAAAACGTTTGAAAAAATTAACAGCTGTTGACCGAGTGCTACTATACTTTTTTAACTCCGGTTAAAAAAACGGTAGCAATAGTGTTTTGTAGTGTTTTAGCATCTAAAGATTTGGTTTTATCGTACCACAAATAAATGGTTCGAAGGGTTGATAAAATAGAGAAAACGACTACTTCTTGATTAATGCTTTTAATTTCTCCATCCAAAACACCTTTGCTAATAATTTTACGGAAGTTTTCTTCATACTCTTCCCTCATTTTAATGAAATACCGCAGTTCATCATCGGTTAAATGCATCCAATCATTGTTCAAACAAGCCAAAGCATCGGCATTTCTGAGGGTAATAGCAATATGCAATTGAATAACCCGTTCGATTTTATTAACCACTGTAGTTTTTGAAGCAACTATATCATTCATCACATTGGTGAATTCTTCGGCTATTTCAATAATAATTAAAACAAGTATTTCTTGCTTTGATTTGATATGGTTATACAAACTCGCCGCTTTGATATTCATTGCTTGAGCAATGTCACGCATGGTAACCGCACTGTACCCTTTTTCTTTAAAAAGTTGTGCTGCAATAGTAATAATCTCTAATTTTCTATCGGTAATCTTCATAAAAATCAAATATAAAAGAATATTTTCAGTTGCGTAACTTTTGTTACTTATTAATCTTTTGACTCCTAGTATCTTTGTACCATAAAATTGAAAAAATATGGGATTATTAGATTTATTAGGTTTTGGTTCTAAAACCGAAAGTGTTAAAGACTTTACAGACAGAGGAGCAGTGATTATTGACGTGAGAACTCCTGGAGAATTTCAACTAGGTCATATTAAAAGCTCGAAAAATATTCCTTTGAATATCATTTCAACGAAGATTAATGAAATTAAAAAATGGAATAAACCGGTAATCGTTTGTTGTCAAAGTGGGATGCGAAGCGGTCAGGCTTCCGGTATTTTAAAAAGCAACAACATTGAAGTGATGAATGGTGGCGGTTGGCAAAGTTTGGAAAACAAACTATAATTCATAAGTAACGTAAGTTTCCCCGAACGGTTTCAATTGAAGCCGTTTTTTTTATGTTTTAAGCTTTCCTTTTAAAGCCGTTTGAGTCTGAATGACTTCACCATTGTACTGCAATGTCCAACCCATGGTGTTGGTCAAAATCAATATTTTAGAAAGTTCGCTGATTAATCGATTCTCTGCATTGGTTTTCAACTTTGACTGCTCCATTTTTTTGGCAATTTCTGCTTTTACCTTTTTATTAATTTTGTTGTAATCAGCTGTTCCAAACGGATTAAAAT
>NZ_JBILTE010000249.1:0-3092 GCF_044371705.1 Flavobacterium sp.
ATAAGACTCAGATATATCCCAACCATTCTTAATTACATTTCAAATAATTCGAAATACTATGAAATATGGGGATTTGATGAACCGGAAAATTCTTGTGAATACTCACTTTCAAAAAAAATATCCGAACAATTCTCAAACGAATACTCAAAAAAAACACAAATTTTTGTTGCAAGTCATTCTTTCCATTTTATATCCATAGAAAATGAGAACACCTCGAAGTTTCGAGTTTATAGGAAAGCAGGAAGCGAAAATACAGAAGTTGTTCAAATTGATGCTGGCAATCAAAATTTACTATCAGATGAACTAGGAATTATTGACATTAATAACGAATTGGCTAAACTGTATGAAGATAAACTCAAAAACATTGAAAAACCATATTTGATTTTTGAAGGTAAAACTGATAATAAATTATTCAGTTTGGCATTTGAATCAATTTACAATAAAACAATTGATAAAGATTTTATTCTTTGCGAGCATTTAATTTCAGACGATGGAAGCACAATTGGTTCAGGTGCAAACTTTATAAACCAATTTATGTATAATCATATATCAAAAACACCAACTAACAACATAGTAATCGGGATATTCGACTTTGATTCTACAGGTGTAAGTGAAATTATTACTCTAAAGAAATTATTTGATAAGTTAGATTCAAACTCCGAGAAGTTTCTTCTTTACAAACATAAAGTAAAACATAATGTATTTGTAATGACTTTAGTCACTCCAAATCATAGAACAAACTTTACGCACAAGACACAAAAGGATTACTGCTACTTATCAACCGAGCTTTTACTTTTAGATTCTGACATTCCTAATGCAAATAGACAATATCCTACACTTTTTGACCGGACAGTTTATACATTTTCAGGTAATAAAGTGAATTTCGCATTAGCAATTGAATCAAAAAAAGCAACAACAAATTTTGACGGATTTAAACCGACATTTGAAATTATTGACAGAATAATTAAAACCGGCAGCTAACAGCACCTACCCAAAAGTGTCGGTTCAGTGCTCTGAAGACACTTTTGTGGTTAAGCAAAGTTTGGTTCTCCGCATCAACATTTGTGTTTAAAATCGCCACCTTCGGGTAGCTGCAAATCGCTACCAGCCAACTTATAGAACGACCCGACAACAACTAACATATGACTAAAAACGAGAAAAAAGTAAACCATTTTGACAGGTAACCAAAGACAAAGAAACTATACAACAAACGGACAACGAGTAAGTCGACACTCATTGCCGACCCTTCGCAAAGCCAAAAGTGCCACTTTTTTGCCTAACCACAGACAAAATGTATAAATCTAAAGTCTGAGTTTTTTAGATCTAAACAATTAATAGAATTATCAAATTAGTATGAGAAAATTTAAATTCATTGATTTATTCGCAGGCCTAGGTGGTTTCCATATTGCATTAAATAGCTTAGGGCATAAATGTGTTTTTGCAAGCGAAATAAATGAGGACTTAAGGAAACTATATAAAATTAATCATGGTATCGATTGCACAGGAGACATAAACTTAGTAGAAGTTAAGGATATTCCTAAACATGACATAATTTGTGCTGGTTTTCCGTGTCAACCATTTTCCAAAGCGGGCAAACAAAACGGACTAGATGACTTGAATAATGGTAATTTCTTTAATCGGATAATGGAAATTGCTGATTTTCACAAACCAGAATTTATTTTTTTAGAGAATGTTCCAAATCTTAAAGGTCACGATGAAGGTAACACATGGCAGTTTATTTTTAATAAACTTTCCGTCAAGTATGATGTAAAAGAAAAGGTAATTTCACCTCATAAATTCGGTGTTCCACAGCATCGTTCAAGGATTTACATTGTATGCCGTTTAAAATCTAAAGGCGGTTTAAAAAATTATGAGTTGCCTGAAGGTGATTTTAAAGGAACACTTTCGATAAAATCAATTATTGAAAAAAAACCACAAGAATATACTGGAATAAAACCCGATTCATTAAACCACATTAAAGTTTGGCAAGAGTTTTTAGATAATCTTAAAAGCGAAGAAGTACCGAGATTTCCAATTTGGGCAATGGAGTTTGGAGCAACATATCCTTACGACAATAAAGCCCCAATTAAACTTTCAACAGATGAATTAAAAAAATACAAAGGAAAGTTCGGTCAAAAAATCAAAGGACATTCTTTTGATGAAGTGCTTGAATGTTTGCCAATCTATTCCCAGATTGATCAGAAAGAATTTCCTCACTGGAAAAAATATTACATCAGAGCCAACAGAGAATTTTATTTAAAACATAAAAAATGGCTAGACAATTGGATTCCAAAAATTCTTGATTTTGAAAACAGTCATCAAAAATTTGAATGGAATTGTGGTAATAAAATCCCTTTGGTAATTAATGACAAGATTTTACAATTTAGGCCTTCGGGTATTAGAGTAAAGATGCCAAATTTTTCACCAGCATTAGTTTTAACATCAACACAAATACCAATTTTTCCTTGGCTTGGTAGATATATGACACCAAGAGAAGCTTCAAAATTACAATGCATGGAAGAACTTAAAGAATTGCCAAGCACAACGGCAAAAGCATTCCGTGCATTTGGAAATGCTGTAAATGTTTGTGTTGTAAAAAATATAGCTAAAAATCTTTTGAAATAATTATGAGCAATATAAACACCGTATCGATAAAAATTCAAACTGGGGTTTACGGACAATTTCGTAACTTAAATAATAGAGTTTGGTTTGCTCTTGGCGAATATGTAGATAATGCCGTTCAGAGTTTTGAGAATAATAAAGACCGTTTAAGGAAAGCCAACAAAGGAAAATATCAATTTGAAGTTAGAATAAATATAGACTGGGATAATAATTACATAAAAATATTTGACAATGCCGCTGGCATTGACACCAAAAATTTTCAAAGAGCATTTGAGCCAGCTAATATACCTATCGACAATACTGGTTTACATGAATTTGGAATGGGAATGAAAACTGCATCAATTTGGCTTGCTGATTTTTGGAGTGTGAGAACAGCTGCCTTAGATGAGGAAGAGGAAAGGTTTGTTGAGTTTGATTTGAAAAAAGTTTTAGAAGAGGAGAAAGAGGTTTTAAAAGTTAAAAATTCTGAT
>NZ_JBILTE010000250.1:0-3061 GCF_044371705.1 Flavobacterium sp.
AATCATAGGAATCAATAGTTCGACACCATTATTTAAAACTTCAAAAAGAGGTTGAGCAGTTGAGTCGTTGATAGAGACAATTTTTCCAACAACACCCAATCGTTGGTCTTCTATTTCAAAACCTATGACTTCATGGTAGTAGAATTTATTTCCATCTAATTTAGGGAGAAAGGAAAGAGGTAGGTATATTTCGCAACCGATAATACGATCGGCATCTTCTTCATTGTGAATATCCTCAAATTGCACACGAAGAAAACTATCTTTGTGTAAAGAACTGCTTTCAATAAAAAATGGAACCAGATTTTGGTTGAATTCAACCAAAACTGATTCCAGTTCTTCATATAATTCGGGTTCGTCTGTGTCTAAATAGACTAAAACTTCTCCTTTAAAACTAAATTTTTTAGCGACTTTGCCAAGATAGAAACATTCATCTTTACGCATAATCGCAACTAATTAAGCTTCTTTTTCTTCGCTAGCTTCTTCAGCAGCAGGAGCTTCTTCAACTGCAGGAGCTTCTTCAACTGCAGGAGTTTCTTCGGCAACTATTTCAGCAGCTACTTCATTTACTTCTTCTACAGCTACTTCTTCCACAACTTCCTCGGCTACTTCTTCTGTGACTTCGGCAGCTTTTGCAGCTTCAGCGGCAGCATTTGCACGCTTGTCATTGGCTACTTTCTCAGCTTTTAAAGCATCTGCTTTCGCTTTTGCTTCTGCTTTTGATAAACCTTCTTTTTTAGAAGTTACTTTGTTTGTTTTTTCATCCAACCAAGCGGCTAATTTAGCATCTGCTTGTTCTTGAGTCAACGCACCTTTTCTAACGCCTCCATCCAAGTGATGTTTCAATAACGCACCTTTGTAAGAAAGGATTGCTCTTGCAGTATCCGTTGGTTGTGCTCCATTGTGTAACCATTGAACAGCACTGTCCAAGTTTAAATCAATTGTTGCAGGATTAGTGTTTGGGTTGTAAGTTCCAATTTTGTCAAGGAATTTACCATCTCTTTTTGAGCGAGCGTCTGCTGCTACGATCCAGAAAAAAGGTTTTCCTTTTTTACCGTGTCTTTGTAATCTAATTTTTACTGACATAATCTTATGATTAAATTTTGAGGTTCTCGACCTCTGTTAATTAAGGGTGCAAATATACAAAACTTTTTATATTGAAAAACATTGATTTAAAATTAATTGAAAATATTTTTAACATTTATTTTAATACCTTTTTTAAAATATTTTTAGGCTGTTTCAATAGAAAAACTATTTTTGTGTTATTATTGCAATCAAATCTACCTCAAATGAAAAAAATACTTAGTTTATTTATTTTGGTCTTTGCCTTTTCTTCTTGTGAAGAAAATGTCACGTTTAATGATCCTTCCGTGCAAGGATTAGTGGATAACGTGATTTGGAGAGCTATTGATTTTAGAGCCACTGTTAACGCCAACGGAGCTTTAAAAATTGAAGCATATACGCAAAACCAAGTGCTAACGCTTCAAACACCTTCTAGAAATGTTGGAGTTTATAATTTAGGCGAAAATTCTGCCCGAAGTGCATCTTTTACTGCCGAGTTTGACGATATTGAATTGTTGTATACTACCGGTGTTGCTATTGGTGGTAATGGACAAATTGTTATCAATGATTACGATGCTGCTGCAGGAACCGTTTCTGGCACATTTAGATTTAATGCAATTAATATAGACGAAAATCCGCTCGGAGGCGAAGTATTGAACTTTCAAAAAGGTGTTTTCTACAATATAAAAATTACTAACGCACCATAAATTAGTTCATTTTGGCAGGGATTTTACCACGTTTGCACCGTGATTTATTTATTTATTCACTTGAATATCAAAATAAAAACATAAATCTAACCAAATAGGTAAAATTTAGTATACCTTTGCATTGAATTAATATTTTGTACATATGAACATTTTTGTTGGAAGTCTTCCATTCAGTATTGAGGAAGCAGATTTAAGAGAGTCTTTCGAGGCTTATGGAGCAGTTGACTCTGTTAAAGTTGTAACCGATAAATTTACTGGAAGAAGTAAAGGATTTGGTTTTGTTGAAATGCCAAACGACGAGGAAGCTCAAAAAGCTATCGACGAGTTAAACGGTGCTACTGTTCAAGGTCGTGCTATTGTGGTAAACAAGTCGGAACCGAAACCGGAAGGTGAAAGAAGAAGCTCTAGCAACAACCGTTCAGGCGGTGGTGGTTACGGCGGTGGTGGAAACAGTCGTGGTGGCAGTGGCTACAGCGGCGGTGGAAACAGTCGCGGCGGCGGCGGCGGAGGAAGATACTAAGAATTTTTCTTTATACGATAATAAAAACCATTCACGAAAGTGAGTGGTTTTTTTCGTTTTTGTTAATAACTAAAATTGATTTTCATCTTTTGAAAATGTATTTTTTAAGTTATAAACGATTAGCTTGAAGGTAACTTTTCTTAACACTTTTGGGTTTTTTAATTTCCAATTTTTACCCTTTTAAATTTGAATGGTAAATTAACAATATTTGTCTGTTTTTTTGATTTTAGACTGCAAATTATCTTTTCATAATTCAAAATTCATGCTAGAGGGTTCTACTGTCATATTGATTATCTTTTTAATGCAAAATGTGCTTTAAACAATTTCATGGTATTGTTGTATTCAAATTCAACAACAAACCAATAATCATCAGAAAACATCTCACTATTATTGTATTTACCATCCCAACCAGATTGCGAAGGAAAAATTTGTTTTAGCAATTTTCCATATCTATCATATATATAAATTTTTGAATCGTTTTGTAAAAACAAGTCGTTGATATTCCAAGTATCATTATAGCCATCATCATTAGGTGTGAAAAACTTGGGATAATCTATGATTAGAATATCTTCTTTTTTAATTGTATTAGAGCATCCATTAATGTCAACAACTTGGACGGTATGAAAACCAGAGCTTACATTCTGAAAAACATTGGAAGTTTGCTGAGGTCCAAAATCCAGTTGATACAAATAATTTCCTGGACTATTTGGAATAATTGTAATGGTCGGATTATCTGAAAACGGTTCACTCACTATCCATTGAAAATCAGTTAAGC
>NZ_JBILTE010000251.1:0-3057 GCF_044371705.1 Flavobacterium sp.
AGGGATAGTATTACATTTGAAATTAACGACTATCATATCTCAAATAAAATCGACTCGACAAAAGCAGCTGAATTTTATATTAAATTCAATATTAAAAAAGCAGAACAAGACTTCTTTGCAGGAAATAAAAGATATTTACTTGGAAACGGATTTACTTACTCTAATGATTTCATAGCAGAATTGGAATCAAAATCAAAAAAAGTCGGATTTAAAATTGAGTACCCTGAAAATATGCATGGAACTTTAACGGAACATCGAATTTTATATAAATATAATGAACGAATGAGAGAATTACTTGGAATTAAAAATTGGTGATAATTACATACTTCACTAGTTTTCCTGACTGGTCTATCCGCAGTCACTGGCCTTCGGAGTAAATTATTCTCATAAAAACCTTGTTAGTATAGGTTTGATGATTGACTCAACTACCCATTTCAAAAGAATGATTTTCAACAGAAAAGTAGTATTTTTGGGAATAGAAATAAATGAACACACCAATGTCAGTCAGTCTGCATTAAGCTGGTTGCATGAGGGTTTGCATAGTGAATTGACAAATGAAAGTAATTTTACAAAATAGGTTACACTGTCGAAAATACAGTTAACTTAACAAGATTTTTCTAATTATTAAACCTGAATTATTTTCGATGAATTAATATTCACAAAATGAAAAACGTAATTACAATTTTATTTCTTACTTTTTCGCTGAGCTCTGCATTGGCTTGTTCCTGTTTAAGAATAGGTATTTTAAAAGGTCAAAACACAACTGACTTTGTTTTAACTGGTAAAGTTGTAAAGGTCAATAAAATAATATCACAAGAAAAAATAACTTTTGATGACCGAATCGTTGACTATGTGCGATATGAATTCATTTTCGAAATCAAACATATTCATAAAGGTAAAAATGAGTTTGATTATTTGGAGAGAATAACTATAATTACCAGTGGTGCTGGTGCAGATTGCGGTAATTATTTTGAATTAAACGAAAAATATCTAGTTTATTCTTATAAAGAACAATTCAAAGTTGGTTGGGGACTTGAAGACCAAAAAGCAGAAAAGGAATTTATGTCAACTAATCTATGTACAAGAACAAAGCGAATAGGTTTTTTTAGTTTTTTGGAACAATTTGTACTTGAACTGACTTAAAAAACCTTTAGGTCTTCAAAGTCTACTGACTTCTTGCTCTCCAAAGTCTCTTGATTGATGAGTAAAACTTACCACCCTATTTCCAATAGTTTGAACACTTAATTAATCCAATATCAAAACTGCTCTTTCGGCTTGTCTTCATACCAATCTTTAAATGTTTTTGTGGTGGTGTACTTGTCTTTTAAAACACTGTAAACCATCAGAACCACTAAGATATTTCCTGAAATAAATAAGGCATTCATTATTCGTAGAGAAACATCTAATTGACTGAAAACAGTGAAGACAACCAAAAAAACGGTGGTGAAAACCACTGAAAAAATAGCAAAATTTTTCATCTTTATTTTTTTTAGGATTGATACAATTGTATCAAAATAATTAACAATCAAATTTCGCTAATTATCTGTTTGTGAACGAATAACAATTGTTAATTTGTAGTGAAATTATTTTTTCCGGAACTACAAATTTTCGGATTCCAAATGAATGCAATTTAAATTGTCTAATAATCTTCAAACCCACAATAAATTATACTATTTTGTGGTTACAATCCCAAAAAATCATAATTTCGTTCCGTGCTCAAATTCCTCTTCCATAAAGCCAAATCCAAAATCCTTCAACACAAAATCAAAGCCGTTTTGATTCTGCTGTTGCTGATTGGCTATTATTTTTGTTTGCCACGAACGCTTTTCAACGAACCGTATTCCACCGTTATTGAAAGTAAAGAAGGGAATTTGCTGGGAGCCAAAATCGCTCGCGATGGTCAGTGGCGGTTTCCGGCTTCGGATAGTATTCCGGAGAAATTCCAACAATGCATCATCGCTTTCGAAGACCAACATTTTTATAAACATCCGGGTTTTAATCCGATATCCATGTGGAACGCTTTTCGGCAAAACAGTAAAGCCAATCGCGTTGTTCGTGGCGGAAGCACTTTGACGCAACAAGTCATTCGCCTTTCCCGCAAAGGAAAAAACAGAACGTATGCTGAAAAAATCATGGAAGTTGTTTTAGCTACGCGTTTGGAACTGCGTCATTCCAAAAATGAAATCCTCAATCTCTATGCGGCTCATGCACCTTTTGGCAGTAATGTAGTAGGTTTGGAAATGGCTTCGTGGCGTTATTTTGGAGTCAAATCACATCAATTATCTTGGGCTGAAACGGCTACATTAGCGGTTTTACCTAATGCTCCCAGTTTGATATATCCGGGAAAAAATCAAGAGAAGTTATTGAATAAACGCAATCGGTTGTTGCTAAAACTTTTTGAAAGTAAAGTCATCGACCAACTGACGTATGATTTGGCATTGCAAGAATCTTTGCCTCAAAAACCATTTGATTTGCCGCAAACTGCTCCGCATTTATTGCAGCGAATCGCTAAAAGAAATGAGGGAAAACGAATTGAAACGACGATAGAGTTGCCACTTCAAGAACGAGTGAATCAAATTGTAAAAAATTATTACGGTCAATACAAACAAAATGAAGTGTATAATATTGCCGTTTTGGTGATTGATGTGGAAACAAGAAACGTCATTAGTTATGTTGGGAACAGTCCAACCGATGCCAACCATCAAAAAGATGTGGATATCATTAGTGCACCCCGAAGCACCGGAAGTATTTTGAAACCCTTGTTGTATGCGGCAATGCTCGATGAAGGTGAATTATTGCCCAATACGTTGATTCCGGATATTCCCACACAAATCTCGGGTTACAATCCGCAGAATTTTAATGCTAGTTTTGACGGTGCGGTTCCGGCTCAACGGGCTTTATCGCGTTCGTTAAATATTCCGGCTGTTTTGATGTTGCAAGACTATGGAGTGAATCGTTTTTATGAGCAATTGCAGAAATATCAATTGAAAAATATCAATAAACCACCCAATCATTATGGGTTGTCTTTGATTTTAGGCGGTGCAGAAAGTAACTTGT
>NZ_JBILTE010000189.1:0-4965 GCF_044371705.1 Flavobacterium sp.
AGAAGAACATTCAAATTTGTCTTTGAAAATGGTTGTTTCAGAGGAAAAAGATAAAATCAATTCGCTCTTCAAATTAATTTGTTCATTAAAATCACAAGCAGCAATTGTTTTTTGCAACCATCGCGATGCGGCGGAACGCATTAGTGATACATTGAATGAAATGGGAATTTTCGCGACCTATTATCATGGAGGAATGGACCAAGATGAACGTGAACGAGCATTGATTCAATTCAGAAACGGAAGTGTGAGTTACTTGATTACGACCGATTTGGCCGCTCGAGGTCTAGACATACCGGAAATGAAACATGTGATTCATTATCATTTACCTCTAAAAGGAGATGAGTTTACACATAGAAACGGTCGTACGGCTCGAATGTTAGCTTCCGGTACCGCCTATATTGTAGCTCATGAAAGCGAAAAAAAAATGGACTACTTAGATTATAGGATGCCAATTTTAAACTTTGAAAATGCCACTAATTTACCAAAACCTCCCGAATTTCAAACCATTTACATCAGTGGCGGCAAGAAAAATAAATTGAATAAAATTGATATAGTAGGCTTCTTTTCCCAAAAAGGGAAATTGGACAAAAGCGATTTAGGTTTGATTGAAGTAAAAGATTTTATTTCGTTTGCCGCCGTAAAATCGAAGAAAGTCAAAGAATTTTTAGCCAACATCCGCGACGAGAAAATGAAAGGGAAGAAATTCAAAATTGAAGTCGCACGAAAAGTAATTAAGAAAGAGGAGTGGGTGTTTGAAAAGTAAGTCTTTTATTAAATCCCTATGTACCTATATAAGAATAGGAGAATAAGCAGTAATCCTTAAACCTTTAAACTCTTAAACTCTTAAACTCTTAAACCTTTAAACCTTCACCGAATCAGGCACCAGCACACTATAATCACCACCATTTCTAATTACATCACGCACAATACTTGAACTGATATAAGACGTATTGGCAGCTGTGAGCAAAAACACTGTTTCAATTTTGGATAGCTTTCTGTTGGTATGAGCAATAGCTTTTTCAAATTCAAAATCCGCCGGATTGCGTAAGCCACGCAAAATAAACTCAGCTTTTTCTTTTTTGCATAAATCGATTGTCAAACCTTCGTAGGTGATTACGCGTACTTTTGTTGAATCTTTAAAAGCTTCTTCAATAAATTGCTTGCGTTGTTCTAAACTGAACATGTATTTTTTTTCGGCATTGACACCAATCGCCACGATGACTTCGTCAAACAAGGAAATGCCTCTTTTTATAATGTCGTAATGGCCATTAGTAATAGGATCAAATGAACCTGGGAATATTGCTTTTTTCATGGTCAAAGTTTAGTTGGCCAATGCCAATTCTATAGCGTTTTCAAATAATTCCGGCAACGAAATTCCAGCTTCTCTGGCTTGCTGTGGCAAAATACTTTCAGTAGTTAAACCAGGAATTGTATTCATTTCCAACATATGTGGCTCGCCATTGACAATAATAAATTCACTTCGTGAAAAACCTTTCATTTTCAACACTTCATAAGCTTTTTTGGCAACCTTTGCTATTTTTTGTTGCAGTTCTTCTGAAATTCGTGCGGGTGTTATTTCTTTCGATTTCCCTAAATATTTTGCTTCATAATCAAAGAAATCATTTTCTGAAACAATTTCTGTAATAGGCAAAACAGTTACTTTTCCTTTGTAATTGATTACTCCAACGGACACTTCCGGACCGTCTAAAAAGCTTTCAATGATAATTTCGGTGTCTTCTTGATAAGCATTTTCAATGGCAGGAACTAATTCTTCCATTGTTTTTACCTTTGAAATCCCAAAACTGGATCCGGATTTATTAGGTTTCACAAAACAAGGCAATCCTACTTTAGTAATGATTTCTTCGGCATTGATAGTATCTCCCAAATTCAAATAATAAGAGACAGCTGTTTTAATTCCATAAGGTTTTAAAACCGATAACAAATCACGTTTGTTAAACGTCAGAGCCGCCTGATAATAGTCGCAACTCGTTTGTTTGACGCCTAACAATTCAAAATAGGCTTGTAGGAGTCCATCTTCACCAGGTGTGCCGTGAATGGCATTAAACACGACATCAAAAGTGATTTTTATAGTATTTACTTCAACCGAAAAATCATTTTTGTTGATGGGATATTCCGCATCGTGTTCATCTACATATACCCATTTATCCTTAAATATATGTATGCGAAAGGCCCGATACTTCGTTGGATCGATATTGTTATAAACGACATTTCCACTGGTTAATGATATTTTATACTCACTGGAATATCCACCCATAATGATGGCAACATTTTTCATAACAATTCGTTTATAAGGTTAGGTTTAATTAAAACAAAATTATCACTATTTGTTGAAAGAAAAAACCATTCCTATTTATATCTTTGTCCCAAACAGAAAAAAATGAGTTTGATTGATTATTTAAAAAGTAAAGTTTTTTTTAAACAGCTATTGATTGCCATTGCAATCGTTGTTTTGATTGTGGTGGTTATACTAAACACCTTGTCGTTTTTTACCAAACACAATCAGGAAATTACAGTTCCCAACTTAGCAAAATTAAGTATGGAGGAAGTGGAAGAAAAACTAGATGAACTCAATTTAGATTATGTATTGTTGGATACGATGGACTTCCATAAAGATTTTCCAATTTACAGCGTGGTCATGCAGGATCCAAAACCCGGTGATAAAGTAAAAGAAGACCGTAAAATTTATATTAAAATAAATTCCGAAGGCTTTAAATATGTAGTCATTCCTAATTTAATTGAAAAAACCTTCCGTCAGGCGGAGCCAACTTTAAAATCATTGGGGCTACAATTAGGAAAGGTGACCTATAAACCTTATTTGGGTAAAGACATGGTGCTGGAAATGTGGGTCAATGGCAAAAAAGTAAAACCAGGAACAGAAGTGATGAAAACTACAAAAGTTGATTTGGTTTTAGGTGACGGGAAAATAGGTTTTGAAGAAGAATCGATTGATACGACTACAATTTTGGAAGGATTAACTGATGAAGAATAATCCTGAATTAGACCAAGAATTAGAGGATGATCTCTTTGAACATTACCGATTTGAAGCATCAAAAGGTCAAGCTCCCTTGCGTATTGACAAATACTTGATGAATTTGGTAGAAAATGCAACCCGAAACAAAATTCAGCAAGCAGCAACTGCCGGAAATATTTATGTAAATGATGTTCCCGTAAAATCGAATTACAAAGTAAAAGCTTTTGATGTGATTCGGGTGTTATTATCGCATCCTCCCTATGAAAATCTTTTAGAGCCTGAAAATATTCCTCTGGATATTGTGTATGAAGACGATCAATTGTTGGTTGTTAATAAAAAAGCAGGAATGGTTGTGCATCCGGGACATGGAAATTATTCCGGAACCTTAGTAAATGCGTTAGCGTATCATTTTGATAACTTACCATTAAATAGTTCAGAACGACCGGGTTTAGTGCACCGTATTGACAAAGATACTTCCGGATTATTGGTGGTAGCTAAAACAGAATTGGCAATGGCGTACCTAACAAAACAGTTTGCTGATAAAACTTCGGAACGGGAATATATTGCAATTGTTTGGGGAAATGTAGAAGAAGAGGAGGGAACCATCCAAGGAAGTATTGGCCGTCATGTAAAAGACCGCATGCAAATGGCTGTTTTCTTGGACGGCGACCAAGGGAAACCAGCAGTGACAAATTATAAAGTGGTGGAACGTTTGGGATATGTAACGGTTGTAGCATGTAGATTGGAAACCGGTAGAACGCATCAAATTCGTGTACACATGAAACATATTGGTCATACCTTATTTAATGATGAACGGTATGGCGGAAATAATATTTTAAAAGGTACCACCTTTACCAAGTACAAACAATTTATCGATAATTGTTTTAAAATTTTGCCACGACAGGCTTTGCATGCCAAGACATTGGGCTTTGAACACCCAACAACAAAAGAATTTATGCGATTTGATTCTGAAATTCCATCAGATATGGTGGAATGTATTGAAAAATGGCGGACGTATTCGAAATCAAATCAGCCCGAAGAAGAATAGTAGTCAACCAGAAGCAAATAAAAAAGCTGTTCCCAATCGGAACAGCTTTCTTGCTTTATAATTTGTGGTGATTAACCTCTGCTACCACCTCTATTGTTTGTGTTACCTGAATTTCCTCCGGAACTTCTTTGAGAACTTTGACTGCTTGTTGCAGCAGAAGACGAATTACTTCTATTGGGTGAACCTGAACTTACAGTTGGCTTTGAACTTCTTGATTGATTCATTGATGTATCTGAACTTCTGGAAGGTTTACTACTGGTTCTATTAGCCTGCGGACTTGAATTTGCACTAGATCTGGTTTCCGTTGCACGGGTAGTAGTTGATCTA
Organism: Flavobacterium sp.; assembly: GCF_044371705.1. Classification (GTDB taxonomy): domain Bacteria; phylum Bacteroidota; class Bacteroidia; order Flavobacteriales; family Flavobacteriaceae; genus Flavobacterium. Next base: position 4,368 of record NZ_JBILTE010000189.1, read on the forward strand.
CGTGTTGGTGCATCAGTGTTACTTGTGGTTGTAAATGATCGATTGACTGACTGACTTTTACTTTTTACACTATTTTGATCTCTAGTTCCGCTACTTGCAACAGTGCTTTTATCATTTGTTCTAATGGACTCTGAACCACTTGTTTGGCCTGCTGACGTTCTTACGTTATTTCTATCCGTTGCAAGAGTACTTCTGTCATTTGCTTTATTTGACTTGGTGTCTCTTGTTTGGGAAGTTCCTCTACTATTTTGATCTCTCGTGCTTGATACAGAGGCTGTTCTGCCTTCTTTGGAGCTATTTCCGCGAGTTTGAGCCAATTCATGACGGTTGGTAACATTGCCGTTTCTTTCAGAAAAAGATTGGTTAGGATGTTGCTTTTCATAGGCATTTCCTCTTCTTGAATGATGCATTGCAACGGCTCGACTACTTCTTCTGTGATTGGTATAGTAACAAGAGTTGTTAACATTTACATAATAATTCACATGGTTATGGTAGGTGTAAACCGGCCATGGGTTCCAAGCGTAGAAATAAGTAGGATAAAAACTCCAAGCCCATGGTGAAAAATAGGCTACATAATTAGGCCCCCAAAAATGTCGGT
>NZ_JBILTE010000160.1:0-5738 GCF_044371705.1 Flavobacterium sp.
GTTCGTAGATATAATTTGACCCATATAAAAATACGTTACCAACAATTTGCACTTGTACATTTCTGTTTCTGCGGTCTTTTTCAACTTCAATGGTTGCGATGTCTTGAAAAGAATCACGACCTACAACTGCCTGCACAATGATTAAGTGGGTAGATCCTTCCACCGATTCAATCACTCGCATATAATCTACTTGATTGTCGCCATTCAAATCAAGATTGGATATTTTTAAAGAGGGATCATTTAATCGTCTTTCAAAATCTTCCAAATCATCTGATTCTCCAAAAACATGGGCAACAGCTCTTAAATCTAAGTTATCACTTACCTCGCTTGAATTAGCTGTAACCGTTGTTCTGTCTTGTGAAAATCCCGCAAGTGTAATCAAGCTGAAAAGGAATCCGAATAGAGGGGCTGTTGTTTTCATGATTTATAGTATTTAAGGTTATTTTAATTCTCTTGTAATGGTATTTGCAATTTCTGTGCCACAAATTGTTTTAGTATATAGAGGCAATATTACAAGGTAAAGTGTTATTTTATTTGGATTTATAATTTACATTTGTTAAAAAATATAACATTATGAGGAGCTTTTGTGAAATATTTATCTTAGTTCTATTTATTGATGGATGTAATGAAGCGAAGAAGATTGATCCCGATGTACGTTTACCTTTTACAGGAGTCGCCCTAGATACATTATATACAAGTGCAATGAGCGTTCGAGCAATTACGCTAGAATCGGATAAAGTTTGGTATGCAACCGATAAAGGTACTTATGGCTTTTGTAGTTATGATGGGTCAGCTAACTATACAGGAAAACTAAAACAAGATACTATTCCACTTCATTTTCGCGGAATTGCTCAAAATAGAAAAAAAATTTTTATAGCAAGCACCGAAAAACCGGCTGTTTTGTATAGCTTTTTAAAAAGCGACCCTAAAAAAGTAACCAAAGTTTACGAAGACACACATCCAAATGCATTTTTTAATGGGATTCAATTCTGGAATGAAAGTGAAGGAATACTTTTTGGCGATCCATTAGATGAGTTTTTAAACATTGTTATTACCAGAGATGGTGGCCAAACGTGGAAGAAAGTGTCTGCACATAAATTACCTAAATTAGACAAGGGAGAGTATGCCTTTGCTGCCAGTAACACCAGTTTAGCTGTCAAAGAAGAACAAGCATGGATTGTGACAGGCGGAACAAAAGCGAGAGTTTTGTATACTCCTGATAAAGGGGAGTCTTGGGAAATATTGCCAACGCCAATGATTGCCGGTGCTCAAATGACTGGAATCTATTCTGTTGATTTCTATAATGATCAATTTGGAATCATGACGGGCGGCGATTATGAGAATCAAACCAATAACTCCAAAAATAAAGCCTTAACCATTGATGGTGGAAAAAGTTGGGTTTTAATTGCAGATAAAGAGGCGTTTGGCTATGCTTCCTGCATTCAGTTTGTTCCGCAATCCGGTGGAACAATGACCGTTGCATTAGGACCCTCAGGTATCTATTCTTCTAATGATAGCGGACTTTCTTGGCTGAAATTATCAGCAATCAATGATTTACATACCTTTAAATTTGTAAATAAAAAAGTTGCCATTGCTGCCGGAAAGAATAAAATTATTCGACTGCGATTTACAACCGATTAATTTCGTCCTTTTTGTGGACCACCACCACCACGGTATTGTTTGAGTAATTTTCTGTTAAAATTGTCTTCGGCTTTTCGAAGTTTTATAATTTTAACTGCACTCAAAACTCCCTTAATATCGGCATTGAATTTTTTTCGTAATTGGTGAAGCTCATCTTCAGTGGCTTCGATTTTGGCCAACAATTGTGCCGCTTCTTTTTCTGAAATAGTCGTTAAATCTTTTTCAAGTCTATTTTGATAACTTCTAATTTTTTCATGACGCAACTCAAACTGCTTTTCTTCAAAAGCATTATAAATGGGCCAGAATTTCTCAGCTTCTGCCGAAGTTAAATCCAATTCAGTGGTAATAAAAGCAGTTTTCAGTGCTTTGATTTGCTCTTTTTTACTAGGGTCATCCTGCGTAAATCCGATGAATGAAAAAAGTAATAATAGGGTTGTAAATATTTTTTTGTTCTTCATAGTTGGTAGGTTTTTATATGACTTACTTCTAAATTAGCAGTTAAAATAATTATTAATTAATTAAATAATTTTCTATATAATCGCTATCTGTTAATAGGGATTCAATTTCTTTGTTATCAATGTTTAAATCTACCTCCAAAGACTGGATATCTTCGTAACTAAGTAATTCGGCCATTTCATGTGCAGAAACAGTACGTGAATAACTTAAATAGTCTTCAATGGATTCATTACTCAGAGTAGTTGTTTTTTGCGATTGTAAAGCATTTGTAATTAGAGGAATCGAAACAGCAAATACAAATACTGCCGCAACAGCGTAGAGCATTTTTTTTCTATAGGATGCAAAAGTAATGACTTTCGTTTCAATGATAGACTCTGAAGGAAGCTCAATTCGATCATATAAAGTATCAAAATATCCCTCCGGTTTTTTAAACCCAGTTGCTATTTTCGGATGATTGTCTAGTTTAAAATCTTTCATACTATTAGGACTCTTTTATGGATATATGGTTTAATGAGTGTTCATATAATTTTCAATTTTTTTAACCGCATGATGATACGATGCTTTTAATGCTCCTACCGATGTATCGAGTATCTCAGACATTTCTTCGTATTTTAGTTCTTGAAAATATTTCATTTTAAAAACAAGCTGTTGTTTTTCCGGAAGTAAACTTATAGATTGATGGAGTTTAAACTGAATTTCATCACCATCAAAATAGTCATCTGCTTTCATTTTCTCGGTTTGCTTTTGGAGTAGTTCCTCACTAGTGGTGTTAAATCTTCTAGACTTTTGTTGCAAAAATGTCAGTGCTTCATTCGTAGCAATTCGATACATCCATGAAAATAGTTTACTTTCTCCTTTAAAGGAACTAAGGTTTCTGAATACTTTTATAAAGGTGTTTTGTAAAACGTCATCAGTATCGTCATGATTCAACACTATTGTACGGATATGATTGTATAAAGGCCTCTGATAGTCTTTCACTAGCTTTTTGAACGCCACCTCTTGCGTTTTTGGATGGAGCAACTCTTGAATAAAGTCTAGTTCGTTTTCCAAAATTACTATTTAGGCATTTGACAGTAGTAATTACAAATAGTTTAAAATCTTTTGTAAAAAAGATAGTTTATTAGCCAGAAGTGTTAGTCGAATTGGAAAGAATACTGGTTGAAACAGAAACACTTGATTTTATAGGTATATAAATTTCAGTAATCCATTCTGAGGGTCGATTTGTTTGAATACTGCTTTTTACATACAATTCCATATAACTACTTGTTTCGCTTTCTTGTAAATTATTCGCTTTCAAATAAGCAAATCCTTTGTCCCTTGCCTCTTTGCTGCGACTATAATCACCTTTTAATGTTACTTTTAAAGCTTGGTAAGTATCGCGTTTGCCACAAGTGGTTTCACTTTCAGGAGAGGTGAAAATTTCTTCGGGAATTTGCAAACAAATAGTAAAAGTAACTTTGTTTTTGGGAATATCATAAGAATCAACAATTACCATAGGATGGCCTATTTTTGTAATAGTGTTTTCCTCAAAAAACAAGTGCATTTTTGGAAATAGTTGGAAGACTTTGGAATAAAAATCAGGTATGGTGGAAACACTTTTTTGTTGCAAATAAAACACTTCATTTACCGTTTGAATACCATCTACTGTAATGGTGTAATTATTTAACTCTTCAGTAAGTAGTTGGTTTAAATTTTTCAAAGTAGCTTTCATGGTTGATTGAATATCCGAATCCTCTCCTTTTGAAAAGAAGCGAGACAATTTGGCTTTAAAATCTAAATCTCCCGAAATGCTCCAAGATACTTCTGTACCTTTTGATGTTTCTTTGAATAACCAATAAGAGTGAAATTGGTTTCCTTGCCATGCTACTTTTTGCACTATACTATCATTTTGGACAAAGGAACTAGTTTTGAAAGAGCCTTCACCGGAAGCATTTTCCCAATCCATAGTGGCTCCAACTCCTACTGAAACTTTAGAAAAGTCAACCTTTGTGGTTGAATCTTTTACTAATACTGAATGAAATTCATCCCAATTTCTATAATCATTCACATAATTAAAAAGAGTAGATTTTGGTAATTGAATAACTAATTTTTGATTCACTGAATACGAACCTTTTTGGGTAAAAAGATACACACTTAATGCAACAAACATTAAGACTAAAAGTAGAAAGATGTATTTTAAGATTCTCATATTAGTAGTTGTAGTGGAACTATTTTTTTAAAAATATTTTAATCACAAAAAGCAAAGCAATAAAAACAATAAATCCGATTAGTACTTTGAAAGCTCCTTTATAATGTAATCGATGCAACGAAATATCTTTTCGATACACATAAATCATTGTAATAATAAAAGCAACAACAAAAAAAGCTGCAAAGATCCACTGGCCTTGAGTAAACATGGGTGTTCAATTTTTCAACAAAAATAGTTAATTGTTTTTGATTGGTAGTTGAATATTGTATTTCAAAATCTAATATTTTTACCCTAAAACAGTATAAATATGCAAAAACAAATTATCGCCGTTAAAGAGTTTCACAAAGCCTTTGAAATTGGCTATAAAGAAGAACCATCTGTTCATTTAGGAGAAAGTAAAAACTTGCTTCGTTTTAATTTAATGAAAGAAGAAAACGAAGAGTATTTTGAAGCTGCCATGAACAATGATATTGTAGAAGTAGCCGATGCGTTGGGCGACATGCTTTATATTTTATGCGGAACCATTATTGAACACGGCTTACAACATAAAATTGAAGAAGTTTTCGACGAAATTCAACGAAGCAACATGAGTAAGTTAGGTGAAGACGGACGACCTATTTATCGTGAAGACGGGAAAGTGATGAAAGGTCCAAATTACTTTAAACCTAATTTTGAGGCTATATTAAAATAATAAAGGTGTTCTAAATCAATTTAGAACACTTTTTAATTTATTTAATCTTTTATCTTATACTTTTACAGTCCAACCAAAAGTATCTTCTGCTATTTTATATTGAATATTGGTCAGCTTTTCTTTTAATTGAATGGCATAGGAGTTTTCTATTTTAGGTAATTCGTAATAAGTTCCCTGATAAGAAAAACCTACAATTGGATTAACCACAGCGGCCGTTCCCGCACCAAATATCTCTTTTAAAGTACCGTTTTGTGCAGCTTCAATAATTTCAGAAACTAAAACGGAGCGAACATCAACACTCAAACCTTCTCTTTTTGCCAAATCTATTAAGCTTTTACGTGTCACACCATCCAAAATTCGTTCACTGGTAGGTGCTGTATATAAAGTATCATTGATTCTGAAAAAGACGTTCATGGTTCCTGCTTCTTCCAACTTGGTATGTGTGGCATCATCGGTCCAAATGATTTGTTGGAATCCTTTTTCATTGGCCAATTTGGTAGGATAAAATTGAGCAGAATAATTGCCGGCCGCTTTTGCAGCTCCAATTCCACCATTGGCAGCTCTGCTGTAATGTTCTGCAATGATTACTTTAACTTCGCCTGAATAATAGGAACGAGCTGGAGATAAGATAATCATAAAACGGTATTGAGTAGATGGCTGTGCGATAACTCCTGTGCCTATCGCAATCATAAACGGACGAATATATAAGGTGTTACCCTTACCTTTCTTGACCCAATCTTTCTCTAAACGCAATAACTCGTG
>NZ_JBILTE010000092.1:0-10712 GCF_044371705.1 Flavobacterium sp.
ATGCCTTATGAATTAAGTTTACTTAGTAAAAATCAGTCGAACGGACTGATAAACATTCAACCAAATAGCAATTATACGTATAGAATTGAGGTGACAGATTTTCACCAAAACAAAACAGTAATTCATGTTCCGATTCAATTTTCGTATGCAAAACCAAAAATTATACCTGTTGATAAAAAGACCAAGTATTTTGTCAAGTATAAAAATGAACACCAGTATGTAAAAGACAGTGTTTCGGTTTTTATTCCGGAGGACACATTCTACAAAGACACCCACATTGATTTTGAAGTTACGAATGCTGTTGTTAAAATTGGCAATCCTACTTTGGCAATCAAAAAAAATGTTAGCATCTCAATTCCAAGTGCAGTAGTTTCTGAAAAGGAACGCAATCAGTATTTTATTGCTTCCAAAGAAGGTGAAAAGTTGAGTTATAACAAAACCTACGGCAAAGGCAACAATTTTGTGATTTACACACGTAGTTTAGGTGAATTTAAATTGGTAAAAGATTCCATTGCTCCGTTTATAAAACCTTTGAATTTCTCAGAAGGAAAATGGCTGAGCACAATTCCGGCATTGGAAGTTGCCATTTCTGATGATTTCTCAGGAATTCAATCATTTGACGGATTTTTAAACAACCAATGGATATTGTTTGAATATGATTTTAAAACAAATAAACTCACACACGATTTTGCAGATAATATCGTTATAGAAGGCAGAAATGAATTAAAAGTAATTGTTGTGGATAATGTTGGAAATTCTACTATATTTGAAACTCATTTTTTTAGAAGTCAAAAACCCTAAAACCATCTTTTGAAAACGAATTCCATTTTACTTTTTTTACTGTTATTTTTTGCTGCGAGTGCTTCGTACGCTCAAAAAGCCCAAATAAAAGGTATTATTTTAGACAAAAATAATAATCCCGTTGAAGGTGTAACGATCAATTTTGGAGAGCAAGGAACTACTACCAATATAAATGGTTTCTATATCTTAACGATACCGGCCAATCAAAAAATCACGCTGGTTTTCAACCATATTTCCCTGAAAAAAACCGTTTTGAAAGTCGAATTGAAACCCAATGAAGATTTTGAGTATAATTTTCAAATGAGCGATTCAGAAGAGCAATTGCCGGAAGTAATTTTAACTAGTGGCAATCGCAGAAGAGTAGAAGGAATTACCAGCATTGAACCGGAAGCCATTCGAAAAATTCCCGGTGCCAATGCAGGTGTTGAAAATATACTAAAAACTTTGCCGGGTGTAAATTCTAATAATGAATTGAGTACACAGTATGCCGTTCGTGGTGGAAATTTTGATGAAAACTTGGTGTATGTCAATGAAATTGAAGTCTACCGCCCGTTTTTAATCCGTTCCGGGCAACAAGAAGGCTTGAGTTTTACCAACACGGATATGGTGCAAAATGTTGATTTTTCAGCGGGTGGATTTCAATCAAAATATGGCGATCGATTATCATCGGTTTTAGATATTACCTATCGAATTCCTAAACGTTTTGGAGCCTCAATGGAAGCCAGTTTTTTAGGAGGAAGTGTATCAGTGGATGCGGTTTCGAAAAATCAAAAGTGGACCAATGTAACAGGCATTCGATACCGAAACAACAGTTTGTTGGTAGACAGTCAGGATACAGAATCAAATTTCACACCCGTTTTTGCAGATATTCAAACCTATTTCACATTTACTCCAAATGCTAAATGGCAATTGAGTTTTTTGGGTAATATTTCGGAGAATGATTATAATTACGAACCATTAACTCGTATCACAAAATTTGGAACCATTGATGATCCGCGTGCCCTGCAGGTTTTTTATGATGGTAAAGAGGAAGATAATTACAAAACATTGTTTGGAGCATTTAAAGCAGCTTATGAAGTTAATGAAAACTTCACCTTGAAGTTTATCGGATCAGCTTATCATACAATGGAACAAGAATATTTTGATATTTTTGCCGCTTATTTTTTGGGCGAAGTGGATGGTAATTTTGGTTCAGATACCTATGGTGATGTTTCTTTTAACAGAGGCATTGGTGCTCAATTAAACCATGCAAGGAACGATTTGGATGCGTTGATTGTAAATGCAGAAGTGAAAGGTTTTCACAAAGTCAAAGAAAGCTCTATTGAATGGGGTTTCAAATATACTCGTGAAGATTTTAGAGATCGTTTGGTTGAATGGGAAATTGTTGATTCCTCCGGATTTTATATCAATCCTCCGGATTTGGGTTTACCAACAAATGATCAACCATACAATCCCTATGAAGGTCCCTTGGTTCCTTATCAGTATGTCCGTGCAACGAATTATGTAGTTATTAACCGGATTTCAGGCTATGTGCAATGGAGTAAAAAGAGTTTGCTTGGCACCAATGAAGTTTGGTACAATGCGGGAGTTCGCTTGCACAATTGGGGTGTGAGTGGAGATGGAGTTGCTAATTCTAATCAAACTGTTTTTAGTCCGAGAGCTCAATTTGCCATCAAACCTGATTGGGATAGAGATATGATTTTTCGTTTGGCAACCGGCGTGTACCACCAACCACCTTTTTACAGAGAGTTAAGAGATATGCAAGGTGTGATTCAACCGGATGTAAAAGCACAACAGTCTATTCATTTCGTTTTGGGAAATGACTACAGTTTTAAAATCTGGAAGAGACCTTTTAAATTAATTAGTGAAGCCTATTATAAGGATTTAACAGATGTCAACACCTACACTTTGGACAATGTTCGTATTCGATACAGAGCCAATAATGAAGCAACCGCTTACACATACGGAGCAGATTTTAGATTGAATGGCGAATTTGTTCCGGGTACGGAATCATGGTTTAGTTTTGGCTACTTAAAAACAGAAGAAAATCAAAATGACAGAGGATTTATTGCTAGACCCACAGATCAGCGTTTAAAATTTGGTATTTTGTTTCAAGATTATGTGCCTACTATTCCTAGTTTGAAATTGTATTTGAATTTGGTTTACAACACCGGATTGCCGGGAGGTTCTCCTTCGTATGCAGATCCGTATGATTATCAACTTCGTTTGAACGATTATCGCAGAGCAGATGTTGGATTCTCCTATGTGTTAACTGAGAACAATCATTTAAAACCCAATGGTCATTGGTTGAAAAAATTTAAAGATTTATCGATAGGATTGGAAATTTTTAATTTATTCAACAATCAAAATGCTATTTCGAATACTTGGGTTCGTGATGTTGATACTAAAAATCAGTTTGCAATTCCCAATTATATGACTACACGTGTTTTTAATTTGAAATTGACCGCTCGACTTTAATTAAAGATTAATTTTATACCTTTGAACTTTAACCCGTAGCTTTATGATTCAAAATATAAAATACATAGTTTTAATAGCATTATTTATAATGATTGGTTGTAAAGATGCAGAAAAAACAAAACCTAAGGTTATTTATGTGGAATCAAAAACAAACGTGGTTCCTAAATTAGATACTACACAAATCAGGATTGCAGATTTACCCATTCTAATGGAAGGCACACAATTTTTGCTTCATCCAATTGGAGAAGTTCGGGTATATGATGGCTCTAATAGAGGAAGTTATGGTTCTTCCAGTACAAGTAAAATGAGCTACGCAATTTCCAATTATAATCGTTTTGAAATAACCGGCTATTTGCAAAATATCCATTTTCAACACGTAGATTCTATATCAGTTCGTCCATTAACTGATAAAGCGGTTGTGATTCAAACTGCCACTTATTTAAACACCATTGCTGAAAAATCGAAAAAACAAATTTTGGTTTACACCATTTCTGATTTGGACACTAATAAAGACAGCAAATTGGATGCGAATGACATTAAATCACTATATATCAGTGAAATCTCAGGGTCGAACTTTTTAAAACTTACACCTGATTTTCAAGAGTTAATTGATTGGGATTTGGTTGATGCAAAAAACCGACTCTACTTTAGATCGACGGAAGACACCAATAAAAATGGTGGTTTTGACAAAGAGGATGCCGTGTTTTATTACTACGTAAATCTATTGGATAAAGAATGGAAGTTAAACGAATACAAACCGTTTAATTAAATCAAAATATCACTTTCTAAGTCTGATTTTTCAATACTGAAGTTAAATCCTAATTGCTCCATTAACTGAATGACCAAATTTTTATACCAGTTTTCAGATTTTGGATGAATGTAAATTTTCTCTATCAATTGATGAATATCTACATCAATTTTTAAACCATCGTTGATTTCAATTTTATTTTGAGTTACGTCGGAAATAATTCGCACCTCACGTTCGTATTGAAAGCTTTTTCGTTTAAAAAGAAATGGAAAGAAATTATCGTTAAAAGGAATGTACTCCTTTTTGTAATCAATGTAATTCACTTCGCCAATATACTGCTCGGTTTTTCGTTCCGGTTGCAAAGCTTCCTTTAGTCTTCCAATAGTAGATTGAATGGCCAAACCTTCATTGTTTTTGGTAAATATCTGCCACATGGCAAACGATTCGTATTCGTTGATGTGCCAACTACTGATAGCGATTTTTTCCCGATGTGATTTATAGTAATTTAAAAACTTCGGATTGTTTTCTGCAATTTTCCGTATTTCTTCATACGTTGGTTCACTAAAAGTTCCTTCATATTGGTCTTCAAATTTATCTGACCTCGACATAAATAATTTTTTGGACAGGAGTAAGTCCAAAAATTTCGATAAATCCAAATATTTCCAAACAATTGTATCCGGGTCTTCAGGAAGAATTATGTTTGGATTGTGAATAAACATTAGTTGTTTTCTTTTGGGAACTTAGTGGAATATTGACCTGCAGTATAAGCTGCTAAAACTAAAATAAAACTAAATTTTGCAACTATATCTAACTTTTCAAAATGAGCCATTGCGTAAAGAAATAGTCCGGCTACGACCATAAACAGTATTGTAAAAGTTATTCTTGTCATTTTATAATTTTATATGTTCATTAACCTGCAACCCGCAACCCGCAACTCGTTTCCCTATTCAAACGACTGCATCATCACTAATTTCGAATACATTCCGTTTTTAGCCAGCAGTTCTTCATGGGTTCCTTGCTCAACAATTTCACCTTTTTGCATTACCACAATTACATCTGCTTTTTGAATAGTGGAAAGTCGGTGAGCAATTACAATAGATGTTCTGTTTTGCATCATGTTTTCTAAGGCGACTTGCACAAATTTTTCACTTTCAGTATCCAATGCTGAGGTAGCTTCGTCCAAAATCATGATTGGTGGATTTTTTAACACGGCACGAGCGATAGATAAACGTTGTTTTTGTCCACCGGATAATTTTCCACCGGCATCACCAATATTTGTATCAATACCATTAGGTAGATCTTTTACAAACTCATAGGCATTGGCAATTTTCAATGCTTCAATAATTTCGCCATCGGTAGCATCTTGCTTGCCTAATAAAATATTGTTTTTGATTGTATCATTAAACAAAATGGAATCCTGCGTGACCAATCCCATCAAACCCCGAAGTGATTGCAAGTTGTAATCACGAATATCTGTTCCGTCAATTTTTATGCTTCCTTCGTTTACATCATAAAAACGGGTAAGCAAATTGGCAATCGTACTTTTGCCACTTCCGGATTGACCAACCAATGCAACCGTTTTTCCTTTGGGGACAGTTAATGAAAAGTTTTTTAGAATATTTTCTTCTTCATATCTGAAGTTGATGTTTTCGATACTAATTTTATCTGTGAAATCGGTTTTGATAATCGCATCCGATTTATTAACAATAGTATTTTCTACTTCTAAAACTTCAAAAACACGTTCGGCAGCTGCTAGACCATTTTTTACCGCATAGGAAGCCTTTGAAATTGCTTTTGCAGGAGTTAAAATGTTGTACGCTAATCCCAAATAAACAATAAATAAAGCACCATTCAAGGATTTTTCAACCAATACTAAATTTCCTCCATACCATAACAAAATAGCAATTACAACAATTCCCATGAATTCACTCATGGGAGAGGCTAAATTGTTTTTCTTGCCGATACTATTGTTTAAACGCAATAATTTATCAATGGAGTTTGTGAATATTTTTTGAAAGTAACCTTCAGCATTATAGCTTTTTACAACTTTCAGGCCACCTAAACTCTCTTCAACAATAGAAATCAAATAGCCATTTTCTTTTTGAACATTCTGGGATTTTGCTTTCAAGCTTTTACCGATTTTTGAAATGATAAATCCTGAAATGGGAATGAATATAAATACAAAAAAGGTTAATTTTAAACTGATATTCATCATTGCGATGATGGCAAACAAAATAGTCAAAGGTTCTTTGATGATTAGTTCCAAAATCATAAAGAATGAATTTTGTACTTCATTCACATCACCTAACATGCGAGCCATGATGTCACCTTTTCTTTTTTCTGAATAGTAAGAAACAGGAAGAGCGATAATTTTGCTAAACATTTTCTCTCGCAAATCACGCAGAACGCCATTCTTAACTTTGGTCAAATGTTGAGAGGCCAAATAATTAAATAGATTTTTAAATAAAAAGGTTGAAATGACTAATGCAACCGTTAATAATAAAGCGTATTCCGGACCTTCTTCTTCTGATAATTTAGTGATGTAATATTGTAGGTATTGCTTTCCATAGGAACCTAAATCAGTTATTCCGGTATATTTTGGTAATTCAATGACTCGTTCATTCATTTTAAACAATACTTCCATTAAAGGAAATAGGGCAACAAAAGAAAGTGTGCTAAATAAAGCGTACAAAACATTAAAGGTTACATTCCAGAATATGTGTCCTTTAAATTTTTCTGCAAACGGAATTATCTTTTTTAAGTTTTGATCCATTAGTTCAGTTTCATATCAGTAATTACGGCTTTTATTTTTGCATCTAATTCAGCTTCTACAGTAGTGACGTTTTCAATAGTATCCAAAGTGGCGTTTACACTGAAATAAAATTTAATTTTTGGTTCGGTACCACTAGGTCGAGCACAGATTTTTGTACCGTCTTCGGTGTAATAAATCAATACATCTGATTTTGGAATATCTAAAGGTTCTTTTTCATTGGATAGTAGATTTAAAACAGTAGAATTTTGATAATCTTCCACACAAATTACACGTTGACCGTTGATTTCTTTTAATGGATTGTTGCGTAAATCAATCATCATCTGTTTGATTTCATTGGCACCTTCTATTCCTTTCTTGGTGATAGAAATTAAATATTCTTTGAAATAGCCGTGATCAACATATAAATTCAGAAGTTCTTGATACAAGGTACTTCCTGCTGCTTTTGCTTGAGCGGCAATTTCACAAACGAGTAGGGTAGCGGCAACGGCATCTTTATCTCGAACGGCATCGCCTACCATGTAACCAAAACTTTCTTCGCCACCTCCCACAAATTTCTGGTTTGGGAAATCTTTTATCATTTTGGCAATCCATTTGAAACCGGTTAATCCTACTTTGCATTCCACGCCATAAGCAGCTGCTAATTCAAGCATCATTGGAGTAGAAACAATGGTTGTACCAATGAATTCATTTCCTTTAAATTTATTGGCTCTTTTCCATTGTTCCAATAAAAAGGCCGTCATGATAACCATTGTTTGGTTACCATTTAATAAAGTCAGCTTTCCTTCTGAGTTACGAACAGCAACTCCTAGTCGGTCGGCATCCGGGTCGGTTCCAATAACAATATCAGCATTTACTTTTTTAGCCAAAGCCAAAGCCATAGTCAATGCCTCGGGTTCTTCGGGATTTGGAGATTTTACGGTTGGAAAATTTCCATCCGGAACTTCTTGTTCCGGTACAATATTCACATTCGTATAGCCCGCCTTTGCTAACATTTCGGGCACTAAAGTAATCGATGTTCCGTGTAAGGAGGTAAATACAATTTTTAAATCTTCTTTTGCTGCTTTTGGAGTATTGAAACTGGCATTTTCAATGGAAGAATTAATAAATGCTTGATCTACATCGGTGTCAATATATTTAATCAAACTTTCGTTTGGAGTGAATTTTATTTCACTGTAATTTAATTCTTCAATGACCTTAATGATTTCATCGTCTTGTGGCGGCACAATTTGACCACCGTCTTGCCAATACACTTTGTAACCGTTGTATTCCGGTGGGTTGTGAGAAGCAGTCAATACTATTCCTGCATGACAGTTTAAATATTTCAATGCAAATGAAAGAATTGGAGTGGGCCGTAAAGCTGAAAACAGGTACACTTTAATACCGTTCGCAGAAAAAACATCAGCTACTACTTTGGCTAGCGTATCACTGTTGTGGCGGCAATCATAAGCAATCACCACCTTTGTTTGTTCGTTTGGAAATGACTTTAGAATGTAATCTGAAAGCCCTTGTGTATTTTTCCCTAACGTATATTTGTTGATGCGGTTGGTGCCAACACCCATGATGCCTCGCATGCCACCTGTGCCGAATTCAAGGTTTTTATAAAAACTCTCTTCCAATTCTTTGGGAGACGAAGTCATCATTTCGATAATGGATGCATGGGTAGCTTCATCAAAAGTTGGCGTTAACCATTCATTTACTTTTTCTAGTATAGTCGCTGGAATATGCATAATTGTTATTTTTTGAATCCTATTTTTGTACGTTCTTTCGTTGATGAAAGCGTTTTATCTTTCTCCATCAAGAAGTTTAAAATTTTATAAATATCCGGAAATTGTTTTTCAATTTCTGTGATTTTATCATTTAAATCTTTGTAATTCAATGCAAATTGTCTTAGTGAAACAAAAGTTCGCATAACTGCAATATTAATAGCAATGGCTTTCTCGGAATTTAAAACGCTTGAAAGCATTGCCACTCCTTGTTCAGTAAATGCAAAAGGAACTGCACCTCCTAATTTGCTTTTTGAAGGTATCACAAATTGTGATACCAGAGAATCTATTTCATTGTCAGAGAGTTCAAACATAAAATCAGATGGAAACCGATTTAGGTTTCGTCTGACTGCTTGTTTTAAAACTCTAGTTTCAATTTCGTATAAGTCGGCTAAGTGAAAATCGAGCATCACTTTTTGACCTCTTAACTCAATAATTCTATTTTCAATAATTTCTAAATTCATGATTTTGGCTTTTATTAGTTTGATTGGCTTTTACATTATTCTTTTATTTCATGTTTATCTCTTCTGCAATTTTATAATTATCTTGGTTGGCTTTGTTGCGTAAAATGATTTCACCCAGAAAACCTGCGAGAAATAATTGCGTTCCTATAATCATTGTAGTTAAAGCAATGTAAAATAAAGGATTGTCGGCTACAAGTATTGTTTCGAAACCAGTGTATAATTTTATCAGTTTCACAACAATTATAAACCCTGTGGAGAGTAAACCAATAGTAAACATGACAACACCCATTGCTCCAAAAAGGTGCATGGGTCTTTTGCCGAATCGCGACAAAAACCAAATAGTTATTAAATCAAGGAAACCATTGATGAATCGTTCCATCCCAAATTTGGTTTCACCATACTTTCTAGCTTGGTGTTTGACCACTTTTTCTCCTATTTTAGCAAATCCTGCATTTTTTGCTAAAACCGGAATGTAACGATGCATTTCACCCGAAACTTCAATATTTTTAACGACTATATTTTTGTAGGCTTTTAGTCCGCAATTAAAATCATTTAATTGAACACCTGAAGTTCTTCGGGCGGCCCAATTAAAAAGTTTAGATGGTAAGTTCTTGGAAACAACCGAATCATATCTTTTTTTCTTCCAGCCGGAAACTAAATCAAACTTTTCGTTGGTTATCAGGTTGTATAATTCAGGAATTTCTTCCGGATTGTCTTGTAAATCAGCATCCATAGTAATAATCACATCTCCTTGAGCCTTTGCAAAACCGGCATGTAACGCTTGTGATTTTCCAAAGTTTTTAAGGAAACGGATACCTTTTACCTGATTGTTTTCATGAGATAGTTGGTCAATAATGTTCCAGGATTGATCGGTACTGCCATCATCTATAAAAATGATTTCATAGGAATAGGAATGAGAATCCATTACCTTTTTAATCCAGGAATGCAATTCTGCTAGAGATTCTTGTTCGTTAAGTAGCGGTATTACTACTGATATATTCATCTTGATTGTCTATGTAGCGTTCAAAAATACAAAGAACAAATCAATTTTATTCTTTTTTAATCGCCAATCCAGTTATTAATGAGGTAATGAATCCTAAAAATAAATTTACAACTATAATTCCGCCATACAACATTGGTAGTACAAAACCTTTACCCATTTCCATGCCTTTGTCTAAGTCGGCTTTTGACATAGTAGGATTGGCTTTCATCTGTCTTGACATTTCAGCACTCATAACATCGTTTACAAACTCAGGTTCGATAAAATTGACGAAAATAATAAAGTAACCCACAGAAATAACTGCCGCAACTGCGGCAACACCTAAACCTATTTTTAAAGACTGACTAAGGTTTATGAAACCTTTGTTTTGTTTCTTGAACAGAGTGATTGGGTACACGACCAGACCAATTAACAATACTAGGCCAATAATGCTATCAATGGCACTGTTTTCAAGATGTTTGCCCATCACATATTTTACAACTGAAAGTAAAATTGATAACAGGGCTAAAATTAATCCAAACGTAAATATTAAATTTTTAATTGATTGTTTTTGAGTTTGCATACTGTTAGTTTAAGAGTTAACTAAATTAGTATTTAAAATACTGTAATTGTTACATTATGAAAATAAGTTACTAGCGGATAAAAATAAATTTAAAAAACTATTGTCAGTTTGGTAAATATAATT
>NZ_JBILTE010000252.1:0-3050 GCF_044371705.1 Flavobacterium sp.
TACCTTTGAGTATTCTTTTGTGGGCGAAACTGCCAAACAAAAAGGGATTGTAACAAAAATCAATTAACGACGTAAAAGTATCATTAACTAAATCAAAACTGACTTATGGAAATATTCGCAAACCCGGATGCATGGGTTGCTCTATTAACTTTAACCTTTTTAGAAATTGTTTTAGGAATTGACAACATCATTTTCATTTCAATTGTTACAGGTAAGTTACCCGAAGAAAAACGCAAAAAAGCAACACGTATCGGTTTATTTTTAGCCATGTTTATGCGTATTGCTTTGCTATTTGGTATCACATTATTAATTGCAATGAAAGCTCCTTGGTTTAGTTTGGATTTCGGTTGGTTCAAAGGTAGTTTTACCGGACAAGCAATGGTGCTGTTTTTTGGTGGATTATTTTTGATTTATAAAAGTACCAAAGAAATTCACGAAAAAGTGGATCACAAAGGTGAAGAAGAAAAAGACATGAAAACATCTGCAGCCAAGTCCTTCGGTAGTGTGATTCTTCAAATCCTTTTAATAGACTTAATTTTCTCAGTCGACAGTATTTTAACTGCTGTTGGGATGACCAACGGAATTGAAGGTGCGTTATATATCATGGTAACTGCTGTAGTTATTTCAGTGGGTGTCATGATGTTATTTGCTGTACCGGTTGGGTCATTTGTCAACGCCAATCCGTCCATTCAAATTTTAGGTTTAGCATTTCTAATATTAATTGGCTTTATGCTAATTACGGAAAGTATGCACCTATCAAATGCTACTCTAGTTGGTCAGCACGTTGGAGCCGTACCTAAAGGATACCTCTATTTTGCTATTGCTTTCTCATTAGGTGTCGAGTTTATCAACATGAAAATGCGAAAGAGAAACGATCATAAATAAAAAATCTAAAATAGATGTAACAATTTTCATAGTGATGAATCAAAAGGAAAACTTTTAAAAATCACGTATTATGAAAACTGTTACATTTTTTATTGTATCGCTTGTTAGTTCACTACTAACTTCTGTTTATGCTCAAAAATCATTTGAAGTTACTATCAAAGGAAAAGGAGCCCCTATCTTACTATTTCCGGGATTTGGATGCACCGGTGAATTATGGAACGAAACGGTTGCAGAACTTTCTAAAACCAATGAATGTCATGTTTTTACCTTTGCTGGTTTCGGCAATGTTGCTCCCATCGAATCTCCATGGTTTTCAAAAATTAAAGATGATGTTATCCAATATGTAAAAACAAATAAACTGATAAAACCAACGTTAATTGGACACAGTTTAGGTGGAACTTTAAGCTATTGGTTGGCGGCAACTGAACCGGAACTATTTAAAAAAGTAATTGCCGTTGATGCTCTTCCTTGTTCTGCCGCGTTAATGATTCCGAATTATAACGGAGAAAAGATTCCTTACGATAATCCGCAAAGCAAAATGATGCTGCAAATGGATGAAGCTTCATTCCAGGCTATGAATGCACAAACGGTTGGATTTATGTGCAAAAATCCTGAAAAACAAAAAGTAATCATTGAAATGATGAAAAAAGCTGATAGAAAAACCTATGTCAATGGCTATATTGATATGCTTAATTTGGATTTAAGAGAAGAAATTGCCAAAATTAAAATCCCAGTTATTATATTGGCTGCCACATTTCCGGACCAAGCAACTGTTGAAAAAACCTATCAAGCACAATTTGAAAAATTACCGTCGGTGAAAATATATTATGCTGAAAACGCTGCTCATTTTGTGATGTACGACCAACCGGAGTGGTTTCTGAAAAATGTCAAAGCAAATTTGAACTAACTTGGAAAAACAAACTCAATTTAACGAATTATTCAGCAAGCATTATCCTAAAGTATTGCGGTTGTGTAAAGGATATTTTAATGGAGATGCAGATCTGGCTTCGGATGCTGCACAGGAAATTTTTATAAAAGTATGGGAGAATTTAGATTCTTTTCGAAATGAATCGACTATCAGTACTTGGATCTTTAGAATTTCAGTCAATACCTGTTTAGTCTATTTACGAAAGAAATCAACTAAAAAAGAAATCAATTCAGACCATTTTCCAACGATTGAATCTGAAAATTATTCTCCTGAAATTGAAGAAAAATTAAGCAAAATGTATGCTTGTATCCATAAACTCGATGAAACTAGTAAAGTGATTATATTAATGGTTTTAGAAGGATTGGATTACAGTGAAATTGCTCAAGTGGTGGGACTGACTGAAGAAACACTTCGAGTAAGGATTCACCGAATTAAAAAAAATTTAACCCAATGTGTACAAAATGACAGACTTTAATAACATACAAGAAATTTGGAATTTGCAAAAAGATGCAAAACCGGAAAAAAATGCCTCTGAATTAATTGCTCAAGCAGAAAAACACAGCAAAACGATTAAACAGAACCATATGTGGACAATCGGTATTATTTCGTTTACTGTTTTGATACTCATTTATTATTTCGTTTGGACTAAATCGTATCAATTTAATTCATTGACCTTCGGATTATTACTAATGATAAGCATGTTGATTTTTAGAATAATTTTAGAAATCAACAGTGGTATAAAATTTAAAAGTATTAAACCCGATTTATCACTAATAGACTATTCAAAGAAAGTGAAACATTTTTATGAGTGGCGAAAAAAGATTCATCTAATTCTAACACCAATCATTTACATCAGCTATTTTATAGGTTTCACAATGTTGTTACCTGCTTTTAAGGCCAATTTCAGTACCGGATTTTATATGTATTGTCTAATTAGTGGTTATGGATTTTTCTTTGTGTTTGGTTACTTTTTAATCAAACAAATTAGAAAAGAATTAAAATTAATTGAGTTTTTGAAAGGAATTAGCTAAGAAATCACTAAGCTCGCTAAGTCTAAAAAAAAGTTCGCAAAGAGCAATTGATCCCTTTGCGAACTTTGTGTTTAAAATCTACTCCAGACTCAACGTAATCTGACCGTCGTCATCCAATTCGGTTTGAATATCATCGGAAATATTGTCTTCTCCGGAAACTTCCATTTCTTCGGGAACTTCTTCTTCCGGTTCTTCGTAGGGAAGCG
>NZ_JBILTE010000093.1:0-10676 GCF_044371705.1 Flavobacterium sp.
CGCGGAAAAGCGGTGACTTCCCTGCAAGTTGAATTAGGTGTTTCACAGGTGGATGAAGCAGTTGTCAAAGAAAAAATTACCAAGCATTTTAAAAATCTTTTTGAATGTGAATTTAAGTCAGATCTTTCGGATTCGCTTTTTTAGAATGCCGATTCTAAAAATTTGAGAAATTTTAGCAATACATTTTTATCATATAATCCAAGAATCTATAAATCTAATTTCATTTGGTCGGGCAGTAATTTAAAGCTCAACCGGTGGTATTTAGTCACGCCGTATTTTTTGATAGCCTCCCGATGTTCTTTGGTTGGATAGCCTTTGTTTTGTTTCCAGTTGTACATGGGGTATTCTTCATGTATACGTTCCATGTATGCATCGCGGTAGGTTTTTGCTAAAATAGATGCTGCTGCGATGCTTAAATACTTACTATCACCTTTGATTATGCACGCATGAGGAATGTTCAAAATAGGTTTGAAGCGGTTTCCGTCAACAATAATATATTCGGGTGTAGGATTTAACTTTACAATGCTCTCCTGCATGGCTCTAATGGATGCATTTAAGATATTTATTTCATCAATAATTAGCGGGTCTAGATGAGTTACACTAAAGCTCACTGCAAACTCTTCAATTACCAATTTCAATTGTTGACGCATCCGCTCTGTTATTTGTTTGGAATCGTTAATAAAATCCGACTCAAAGTCAGCTGGTAATAGCACAGCAGCAGCGGTTACGGGGCCTGCAAGGCAGCCTCGCCCTGCTTCATCGGTACCGCATTCAAGTTGGTAGGGACTGTAATTTTTTAGTAACATTTTTTTAAAAAATATTTTATTTGACGCAACTGTTGTTAAATTATTGTATCTAAACTGTGAATTAATAAGAGTAATTGTTACCAAAATTAATTTTTTAACATGGTTTGTGAGTAATATTCCGAAGTATTATTTGCTTATTTAAGAAATTATTATGAAGTTTGCCCTTTAACTAACTCAAATAAATTTAATATGAGATCGAAGTTCAAATGGATTTTTACGCTAATATTGGCGTTTTCTATTCAGTTTTCTTTTGCCCAGGAGAAAACAGTGACAGGTACAATTACTGATGGTGGACAACCTTTGCCTGGAGTTTCTGTTGTAGTGAAAGGTACAACTAGAGGAACACAATCAGATTTTGATGGAAAGTATGCCATCAGTGCCAAAGCAGGTGAAGTTTTAGAATTTACCTACATTGGTTTAAAAAAACAATCTAAAACAGTTGGTGCTGCCAGCACGATTAATGTTGCAATGGAAGAAGATGCCGAAGTACTTGGTGAAGTTGTACTTGTAGGGTACCTTTCAGAAACCAAAGCAAAATCAACTTCTGCTATTAGTAGAGTAGACAGCAAGCAGATTGAGCAGGTTCCTGTTGCTTCTTTAGACCAAGTCTTGCAAGGTAATGTTGCCGGTGCGAACATTAAAGTTGGTTCTGGTCAACCGGGTCAAAGCGGAACAATTCTTATTCGTGGACGTAACTCTCTACAAGGTAATGTTGAGCCTTTGTTTGTGGTTGATGGTGTTCCTGTTAGTGAGGACAATTTTAGAGGTATCAACGCGAATGATATCGAAGACATTCAAGTATTGAAAGATGCTGCTGCTTCTGCATTGTACGGTGCTCGTGGTGCTGGTGGTGTTGTTGTGGTAACTACAAAGAAAGGTAAATATAATGGAGGTACTTCCATCCAATATCGTGCATTGTATGGTTTGTCTACGCAGCCTGAGCCAGGTTTTGAAGTGATGAATGCAAGACAGTATTTAACGTTTCAACGAGATATTGCCAGATCAGGTTTTGGTTTTACAGGTATTTCCGGAACAATTAACGAAGGAGGGGCTCTAAGTGATGCTCAGATTGAAGCTTATGCTCAGCAGAGTAATACTGACTGGTCAGAAATTTTCTTCCGAAACGGTATTACCAATTCTCAGGAGTTGAATATGAATACTGGTAACGAAAAAACACGTTCGTATACATCGATTAATTATTTTACGCAAGAAGGTATTACATTACGTAGTAAATTAGATCGTTTTACATTCAGAAATAACTTTGATGTAAAAGCAAGTGAAAAATTTACTTACGGTTCTCAAATTACTGTAGGATATTCTGTAAGTGATTTCGTTGTAGATAGATTAAGAGATGGCAATACAGGCGGACAGTTAGACAATCCATTCATTGTTCCTTATTTAGGTTTGCCTTACATGTCTCCTTATTCGCCAAATGGACAAATCAATATTTATGGTACCCAATTGTCTAATGCCTATGATGCCAATGGTAATGTTGTAAATGCAGGTATCAATGGTTTCTTGAATACTCCCTATTTAGCATTAAATACTCAAACGTTGAACACCGATCAGGAAGCTGAATTTAGAGGTCTTGGAACTATTTATGGAGATTATAAGTTCAATGACAAATTTAAAATGGGTTCAAAATTTGGTGTAGATTATACTAATCTGGAAAGATTGACAATTGACGCACCTGATTCATGGAGAGGTCAAATTGCTACTCGAGTTCCTACATCTATCAATAAAGGTAGTCAGTATGAAGAGTTTACAAGATCAGCTCGTTTTAACATTACCAATTATTTAACTTACACGCAAACTTTTAAAGAAAAACACAACCTTGAGGTTACTGCTTTTCAAGAGTATTTCTATATTAACACAAAGCAATCTGCTTTTGAAGCCTATGGTTTAAATCCAAAATTACCTGGTTCAGGTAGTGGTTTTACTGCAGGTATTACTCAAGAAGGCGGAGCAACACCTTACGTTCCGTTTGTAGCGTCTAGTGAAGTAGAGAGTTCAATCTTTTCACTTTTTGGTGTAGCTAAGTATGATTATGATGGTCGTTTTGGTGTGCAGGCCTCTTTAAGAAGTGATACTTCCTCGCGTTTTGCACCTGAGAACCAATCAGAAATTTTCTATTCTGTATCAGGTACTTGGAATATTTCCAGAGAGAAATTCTTAGAAGGTAATACAGCAATTTCAAATTTGAAATTGAGAGCTAGTTATGGTACTGCAGGTAATCAAGGTGTAGGTAATGCTTACAATGCTTTTGAAATCATCGCCGTAAACCAAGCAGGTTACAATGGTCAGTTTGGTTATCAACCTGCTAGTAATTTTGACAAAGATTTATCATGGGAGGTTACCACACAAGCCAATATAGGTATTGATTTTGGTTTCATGGAAAGCAGATTGAATGGTTCTATCGATGTGTACAATAAGTATACAACAGATTTGTTTTTTGCTAGTCCAACTTCTTTTGTTACAGGGTTTGGATCAGTAACTACTAACGTTGGTGAGATGTCAAATAAAGGTGTAGAGTTATCTTTGTCATGGGATGTGATCAGAAACAATGATTGGAAATTGAATGTATTCTTTAATGGAGCCTACAATAAAAACACCATTGAAAAATTAGCCGATCAAGATTTTGTTGCGGGAGGTTCACAAGCACTTGAAGTGGGTAGACCATTAGGTTCATTCTGGTTAACACGTTATATAGGTGTTGACCCATCCAATGGAGCACCGTTGTACTTGGACGTTAATGGAGATGTAACCAATGTTTTTTCAGATGCTAATAGAGTTTTTCTTGATAAAGGCTCCGATCCATTGTATACTGGTGGTTTTGGTTTGAATGTGTCATATAAAAACTGGTCATTAAACTCATTATTTGCTTTTGCTGCAGAGCAGTATAGAACAAACGGTTCCCTGGGATTGATTCAAGACCCTACTTTGACAGCAATTTCAAATCAAGAAGTTGGTATGTTAAACACATGGCAAAATGTAGGTGATATTACTGCCTATCCTTCCATAGCATTTGGTACTCGTTTGTTTCAATCGGATCGTTATTTAGAAGATGCTTCTTTCCTACGATTGAGAAATTTGACTTTTGCGTATACTTTTGACAAAGAAATGTTGGCTAAAACAAAAGCTTTATCCGGAGTACGTTTGTATTTCCAAGGACAAAATGTGTTCACTTGGTCTAAATGGAGAGGTTTTGATCCTGAATCAACTACTACCTCAGCGTTTTTCGATTTTCCAACACCAAGACAGTTTACGTTTGGTTTAGATGTTAACTTTTAATAAAAAATGAAAATGAAAAAAATATTTTTAATAATCACAGCGGCAATAAGTTTCACAGCTTGTGAAACAGAGTATTTGCCTAATGATCAATTAGCTGCAGCTACTGTTTATACCAATCTTAAAGATTTGCAAGATGGTATGAATGGTGTAATGGGTAATTACAACCCTTATCCACAAATTACCTTTAATTCAATTTTTACAGATGAATGTAAAATTGGAAAAGACAGTGGTGGTCAACAGGTTACTCTGTACAACATGCAAGTAACTGCTGCAGTTAATGCAAATGATATATGGATAGCCAATTACAGAACTATTAATTTTGCTAATAAAATTATTGATGCTGCAGCTGGTATACCAACCAATACTCCTGCAGAGGTAGCTCAAAAAAATAATATTTTAGCTCAATGCTATGCTTTAAGAGCACATTGTCACCTAAACTTATTATCACACTATGCAACTACGATGGAAGATCCTGCAGCATTAGGTGTTATTTATTTAGATTTTGTTCCAGCTGCTACTGCACAATTACCGCGTAATACTGTTGGTGAGTGCTTTACAAAAATGACTGAGGATTTAAATACTGCTCAAGCTTTATTTACAGGTGCTTCTAACAAGATTTTCATGAACAGAGAAGCAATCACATTTATGAGAGCAAAAATTGCATTATTTACAGGTGATAATGCTGGTGCCATTACTAATGCTGATGCTTTGATTTCACAATTCGGATTAGCAACAACTGCAGAATATGTTAACATGTTTGCTGATGCAGGTGCAGGTTTTGATAAAGAAGTAATTTTCAAAGCAGAACGCAAAGGAAACAATGCTTTTGTTGGTGGTATTTGGTATTTTACAGGAACAGGTGGAGCTTTTATGGAAATGTCTAACTCCATGTTTGACTCTTTTCAAGCTGGTGATGTAAGACCTTCTGTGTTGATGTGGGGTGCTGAAAGTGATCCTTCTGCAAATCTTCACTTGATTGGAAAATATTTAGGTTCAGAAGGTTTTCCTTATATGAATGACATTAAAGTGATGCGAATTTCTGAAATGCATTTAGTGAAAGCAGAAGCTCAAGCAAAACTATCTCAGTTTACTGCTGCTGCTGCAACGATGCAAAATTATGTGAATGCAAGATATGCATCAGGTGCTCCAACCAAAAACTATACAACTACTCAAAACGCTATTATTGATATTCTTGAGGAACGTAAATTGGAGTTTGGTTTTGAAGGACATCGTTATGTAGATCTTAAACGTTTACGTGCTATATCAAATACAGGTATTGAAAGAAGTTCTCTTGATTGTGGTGGTGCTGCACCATGTGAATTATCTCCAAGTGACGATCGATTCACCATGCCTATTCCTTTAGCTGAAATGAATGCTAACAGATCAATGGTGCAAAATCCAGGTTATTAATAAAAAAAATTAAATGAAAATGAAAAAAATTGTATCAGTTCTAAGTTTATTTGCTCTTTTTGTTTCTTGTGGAGAAACGGAAGACAAAATTTGGGATCCTACTACCGGACAGACATTAGCCTATTTTGCTAGTACGTCGGGGGTTTTAGGAGTTCCTTTTAATAGTGCGACTTCACAAACTTTAAAAGTTAATGTGAATACACTTTCTGCTGTAGATAGAACAGTTATTGTTGAAGTGGACGAAGCAAATACTACGGTTGATGCTGCCAATTATTCGTTCAATCCAACGGTAACTATCCCGGCTAATACTTATATTGGTGAGTTAGTAATCAATGGAACAGACACACCTGGATTAACTACTGCTCCTGAGCTTTTAGTTTTGAAACTTGTTTCAGTATCTGATGGTGGTGTTGTAGCAACTGCTAAATTAACATTAACAGTGCAACAAATTTGTCCGTTACCAGCTGGGTTCTTCACTGGAAACTATTTGTTAACAGAAACTACACCTTTTGTTGATGGTCCTACTTTAGAGCATAATACGGTTCGTCCAATTGTAGCAGCAAACACTGCAAATGCTTTGGAAAGAAGTTTTATGAGTTACAATTATCCAACGTATTGTTCAACAACTAGAAGAAATTTCAAATTTCAGTTAGTTTGTGGAGAGGTAATTATCCCCGCTGGTAATGATTCTAATTGCACGTGTGGAACACCATTGTTATTTACTGCTCCAACAGTTAACGGAACGTTTAATCCAACAAGTGACGCTACTGCTACTTTGAATTTTACGAATGACACAAACTCAAGTTGCAGTCCTCCGGTACAAACATCTTATACATTAACTAAACAATAATAATACGTATGAAAAATTTAAGATATATACTATTGTTTGTTGCAACATCTTTGTTTGTTGCTTGTAGCAATGATGACGAAGCGGCACGCTTTGCAAATGATTCTCAAAGTGGTTGGGTGCAGTTTAAGCAGCCAAGTTCTACTGCCGTTCAAACGGCACCTATAGCACCTCTTGAATTAGTTATTGGTTCTTCAACACAATTGATATTGCCGGTTGTATTAAGAGCTCCGGAAAATACTGATGGTTTGGAAGTCACCTATACCATTACTGATGTGGTTGGTTCTTCTGCCGGAGTTATCGCCACTGGAACGGTTGTTGAGTTTCCAGAAGCTGTAGCGGGTGGTCAAAATCAATTAAATCAATTAACTCAAAATATCGTTATTGATATTGTCGCTACATCATTAACAAGCAACGTTGAGTTTGATGTTACCTTAACTGCTACTTCTAGATCTAACGTGAAAGTAGGTCTTGACGATTATCCAATTAAAAGAAGGGTAAAAATTTGTTCAAAATCGGTTAGTACAAACCTCACAGGTGTTTCAATAGCTTCTTTAGCGGGTGCTACTCCGGCTCCGTCATTTGTTCCTGTTGTTACTCCGGTTGTGGGTGTTGCGAATAGTTTTAACTTTAATACTTGTTGGGGTGTAGATTTTATTGTGCACATGACCGGTAATCCTGCTACTTCAGGTATCAGAAATTATCCTGGTATTGTAACAATTAATCCTAATTTTTCGGTTACTGTAGTTGGTATTAATACGCCTGCAGCTCCAAACAGATATCCGGGTGGAACCGGTACTTTTAATCCTTGTACAAAACAAATATCATATGTTTTGAACCAAGGGGTATTTACTAATCCATTTACAGTATCTGTTGTTTTAACTCCAAATTAATATGGAATTATAATTTATTTAAACCCGCTTTCGAGCGGGTTTTTTTGTTTTTATATACGTTGTTTATATAACGTTAAAACTTTTTAAATTGATTCTAAATTATTTATATTTGAACTTTAATAAATATTTACATGAAAAAGAACTTTTACTTATTGTTATTCTTATTTTTTGCTTTTTTTATCTCCATGCAATCTGTGGCTCAAGATGCAAAGCAAAGGGATGAAATTGTTAAACACTACGATTTAAATGCTATTAAAGAATTGGCATTGGCTTATGATACGCAAGCTAAAATTAATAAAGAAAATGCATTGAAGGCAGCCCGTATTAATGGTTGGGAAGTTCTTAAATTTAAGGAAGACGGCTCTGTTGATGAGTTGATTGGTTTGTTTCCCGATGGATCACCTATGTATTATTCAATTGATAATGCAACCGCCGCGGTATCAACCAGAACTAATTTCTTAATAAATAGTTATGGCTTAACAGGTTCAGGTATGTTTATTGGTGTTTGGGACGGAGGAACGGCAAGATCTACGCATCAAGAATTTGGGAATCGAGTTTTAATTATGAATGGTCAAACCTTTAATGCTAATAATTTTCATGCATCACACGTTTCAGGAACAATCGCCGCTTCGGGTGTTAATCCGCAAGCGAAAGGTATGGCAACAGCTTCAACGGTTAAAAGTTACGATTGGTTTAACGATGCCTCGGAAGCTTTAGTTGAAGTTCAAAACGGTATGTTGGTTTCTAATCACTCATATGGAATACCAATAGAAAATGCACCGGGCCCTTGGTTTATGGGAGCCTACTCGCAAGCTGCTCAGCAATGGGACCAAGTAGCCTATGTTTCTCCCTACTATTTACCAGTGAAATCTGCTGGGAATAATGGTCAAACCACAAATTCTAGTCCTACTACAACGGGTTATGATAAATTAACGGGTAACAAAAATGCAAAGAACAACCTTGTTATTGCGAATGCTCAAGCAGCAAGTATTGATTCTAATGGAAATTTAAGTGGGGTAAATATTAATGCGAGTAGTAGTCAAGGACCAACAGATGACCGACGAATTAAACCTGATATTGCAGGGCAAGGTTCCGGATTATTGTCAACAGGTGGAGCTTCAAATACAGAGTATATAACTTTGTCGGGAACTTCAATGTCTGCTCCAAATGTAAGTGGTTCTTTAGTACTATTACAGCAATTGTTCTTTACTAATAACAATCGATACATGCGAGCTTCTACTTTAAAAGGATTGGTTTGTCATACCGCTGATGATGCCGGAAATCCCGGTCCGGATGCCAATTTTGGTTGGGGTCTATTGAATTCCAAAAGAGCAGCAGAAGCAATTATTTTTAATGGGTTAAATGCTTCTATAGCAGAAAATGTTTTAACACAAGGACAAACGGCTACGTTTAATGTAAAATCGGATGGTGTAAATCCATTAATTGCATCCATCACTTGGACCGACGTACCGGGACCTGTTAATAATGGTGTTTTAAATGATCCTACTCCGGTTTTGGTCAATGACTTAGATATTCGTATCTCTCAAGGTACCACGACATATTTTCCATGGAGATTACAATCCAATGCTACTCAAAACGCTACACGAACAGGCGATAACAATGTTGATAATGTAGAAGTTGTACGAATAGATGCTCCAACCGCAGGTGATTATACCATTACAGTTACGCACAAAGGCACTTTACAAGGAGGACCTCAAAATTATTCTTTAATTGCTACCGGACTTGATTCGAGTTTTTCAATTAGCTCGTTAAGCGAAGAACAAAAGGCTTGCACAACAGGACAAGCGGTGTTTAATTTGAATTTCATTAATGGTGATTTTTCAAGTGTAACTCTTTCTGCAAGCAATTTGCCTGCTGGTGTGGTAGCTACATTTAGTGAAACAGTATTAGATTTTAATACACCTTTTACGCTAACTTTAACTAACTTAGCTAGTTTAGCTCCGGGTCAGTACACTATTAATGTCGTTGGAACTAAAGGAGCTGAAGTAAAAACTACTCCTGTTTATTTAAGAGTATACAGCAACATTTTTACAAATGTATCGCAGGTATATCCTGCTGCAAACCAAGAGAATTTGTCTACAACAACTACTTTAAAATGGAGTCAAAATATTAATGCAACTTCTTATAAAGTTCAAGTTTCTACATCAAACACTTTTGCCACCATTAGTCAAGAAGGTGTAACTACTAATTTGTCATATACTGTAAGTAATCTAGCCCAAGATACAGAGTATTATTGGAGAGTACTTCCCATTAATTTGTGTGGAGAAGCAGTAACAGGTGCAGTTAGAATGTTTACTACCGGTGTTTTGGTTTGTAATACCGTTTATACAGCAACTAATTTTAGTTCTGCAAACATTGGTGCAGGGTTTTTAGCAACAGCTTCGGTTCCTGTAACTTTACCCGCTGGTTTTAGCGTGGGAAGTATGGCAGTGAATTTTACTATCACGCATCCTGCAGTTCAAGAATTAGTGGTGATATTAGAAGGCCCGGCCGCCATCGGAAGTCCACAAATAGTACTTTTAAATCAAGAATGTACAGGTACAGCACCCAATATTAATGTGACTATTTCCGATGTAGGTGCTCAATTAGTTTGTGCAGGTAATCCGGTTATTTCGGGAATTGTAAAACCTAGAATGCCTTTAAATGCCTTAAACAATCTTCAAACAGAAGGTGTTTGGACATTAAGAGTGGCAGATGACTTTGAATTAAATGGAGGTGTGATTAATTCCTTTTCTTTAAATCTTTGTACCATTGAAAATAACTTGAGTGTCGGTTCGCAGCCATCCTTAGACTTCACAGTTTATCCAAATCCTTCTACAGGAATTTTAAACATACAGTTGAGTTCATTAACTGCTGATAGTGCCAATGTTAGTATTCATGATGTGCAAGGAAGAAAAGTTGCTTCCACAGTTATTTCCAATAATTTGTCACAAATTGCAATAGACAATTTATCCAATGGTGTTTATTTTGTTGCTGTAGATCAGAACAATCAGAAAACAACTAAGAAAATTGTTTTACAAAGGTAATTTCTCTTTTTAAACAAAAGAATAGGGCTGTTTGAAAGAACAGCCCTATTTTATTTAAAATATTTCACAACTATTTGCATATTTTTTAACTCGAAGTTGGCTGATAAATCTATTTTAAAAACTAAAATTAAATTACCTTTGACCAAATTTTTATTTGAATGCACGGTTTTCGCCTAGCTATACTTTTTTTATTAGTATCATTTGTTGTCCAAGCTCAAAGAAGGTCAACCGATGATCAAATTCCGATTAACCAAACCGGCAACCCAACTAATTCTCCAGTCGGGCAAAATTCAAAATCAACTTCAAACAAAAAAGCTCCCAAGGCATCTATTAGTCAATACCAAATCATTACGCTTTCAAAAGACACAACCGTTGTAGATAC
>NZ_JBILTE010000253.1:0-3025 GCF_044371705.1 Flavobacterium sp.
CTTTTCAATTGGTGGATAAGATAAACGTCGGAGGAACCGTAACAGATGTAGTGTATCAATTTATAAAACAATAAAAAAATGAAAAATATAAAAATAGCTTTTCTTGCAATTACTTTTCTTATTGCACTCCCTTTCACCGGATGTAAATCTGTTCAAAATGCCAATAATACTCAAAAAGGTGTTGCCATTGGTGCAACTACAGGGGCAATTATCGGAGGTATTTTGGGTAATAACTTGGGCAAAGGTGGAAATACCGCTATGGGTGCCGTGTTGGGCGGAGTAGTAGGAGGTTCAGTTGGAGGTGTTATTGGTAACAAAATGGACAAACAAGCCAGAGAAATTGAAGAAGCTTTGCCAGGTGCAGAAGTAGATCGCGTTGGCGAAGGTATTGTTTTAGTACTAGGTGAAAACTCGGTCAACTTTGATTTAAATAAATCAACTTTAACTAGTACGGCAAAAGCCAATTTAGACAAAATAATCCCTGTTTTTCAAAGTTATACGGATACCGACATTGTCATATATGGTTATACAGACTGCACCGGTCGTGTTCAATATAATCAGACTTTGTCTGAACAAAGAGCTGCGTCGGTTAGAAGTTATTTAACCTCAAAAGGATTAATAGGCAGTAGAATAAAAACCAAAGGAATGGGTGTAAATGATCCGATTGCCAACAATGATACTCCGGAAGGAAGATCAAAAAATCGTCGCGTTGAGTTTACCATTACTGCTAATGAAAAAATGATTCAAGATGCTGAACAAGAAGTGAAAAATTAGTTTTTATAGCATTCATATTTTACGAAGGTTTTCCGGACGGAAAACCTTTTTTGTGCAACAAACTTTAACAAATATTTTGTTTAAATAATTTGCGTAAAACTTAAACAAGTATCTATCTTTGTAATGGATTTAAAATCAATAATAATGACCGCAGTAAAAAAAGCAGCATCCAAGAAAAAGGCCATCGATGACAATCAGTTAATTGAATTGTACATGAATCAGGTGCTGCAAAACAATGCAGAGCCCAAAAATGTATTCGTTTTTTGTAAGGAAAATAAAATTGTTGAAAGTGAATTTTATGCTTTTTACGGTTCTATTGAAGCGTTGAAGAAAGATATATGGGTGAAATTTTTTGAAAATGTTAAAAGTACCATCGAGCAAGACCAAAATTATTTGACCTACTCCAACAAAAACAAACTTTTGACCTTGTATTTTTCGTTGTTTGAAGTACTAACACTTAATAGAAGTTACGTAGTTTTTGCTTTGAAAGAGGACAAAAATATGTTGAAGAATTTGCAACAATTAAAAGATTTTAGAAAACACTTTAAGAGTTTTATCGTAGATATGATAGATACGCAAAGTTCTGAAGAGGATTTCAAAGTCAATAAAATTGCCAAACCACTTTATGTAGAAGGTGCTTGGGTAGAATTCTTGTTTCTGATGAAATTTTGGTTAGACGATACATCCAAAGGATTCGAAAAGACAGACATTATGATTGAAAAAGCGGTGAAAGCTACTTTTGATGTGCTGGATACAACTCCAATTGATAGTTTGATTGATTTTGGAAAATTTGTTTGGAAAGAAAAATTTAATTAGAACTATTGAAAACGCTAGATAGAATACCCACCAACAAAATTGAACGTGCAGGTCAGTTAGTTAAAACCGGAATAAAAGTCGGCGGAAATTATATTGCCTACTACGGCGAAAAGATGGTGAACCCAAGTTTGAACCGCGATAAGTTAAATGAAAATAATGCAGAAGATATTTACGACGGTTTAAAAAATTTAAAAGGTAGTGCCTTGAAAGTCGCACAAATGCTAAGTATGGACAAAAGCATCATGCCTAGAGCTTATGTTGAAAAGTTTTCGTTGGCACAGTTTTCAGTACCGCCATTAAGTGCTCCATTAGTTCGTAAGACATTTAAAAATTATTTAGGGAAATTCCCGGAACAATTATACGACACCTTCACGCCGGATTCTATAAATGCTGCAAGTATCGGTCAGGTACACAGAGCAACAAAAGATGGGAAAAATTTAGCTGTGAAAATCCAATATCCCGGCGTGGCGGAAAGTATTAGTTCTGATTTGGCTTTGGTAAAACCATTTGCTGTTAAAATGTTCAATCTTCAAGGAAATGATTCAGAGAAGTATTTCAAGGAAGTAGAATATAAATTATTGGAAGAAACCGACTATGATTTGGAGTTAAAACAGAGTCAGTTTTTATCCAAAGCCTGTGAAAATATAGAAAATTTGCGTTTTCCAAAGTATTATCCTGAATTATCGTCGAAGAAAATTTTGACAATGGATTGGATGCACGGCGAACATTTATCAGAATTTACGGCTCATAACACCGATCGAGCCAAAGGAGATCAACTCGGACAAGCTATGTGGGATTTTTATATGTATCAAATGCATCATTTGCGTCAGGTGCATGCCGATCCGCATCCGGGTAACTTTTTAGTTGATGACAAAGCTAATTTGATAGCAATTGATTTTGGCTGCATTAAGCAAGTACCGGAAGAATTTTATTTTCCGTATTTTGAATTGGCACGACCGGAGATTATTGATAATCCGGTGTTATTTAAAGAGAAATTATTTGAATTAGAGATATTGCGAACCGACGATTCACCTAAAGAAATAGCTTATTTCACGGGTTTGTTTCATCAATTATTGAGTCTGTTTACCAAACCGTTTCATGGTGAATTTTTTGATTTTTCGGATGAGGAATTTTTTGGAGCCATTGCTCAAATGGGCGAAGAGTTTTCAAAAGACACGCAGTTGCGAAAAATGAATGGTAGCAGAGGTTCCAAACATTTTTTATACATTAATCGAACGTTTTTTGGGTTGTATAATTTGCTTCATGATTTGAAAGCAAGAGTACACACTCAAACGTTTCAAAAATATATTGTCAACTGATTCAGTTGAAAATGTAGTTTGTTTATTTATTGGTTAGGTTGTTAAGAGCGGCACTCCACGTTTGAGTTTTGCCGCTCTTATTTTTTTAATTACCCCAATTCTTAAAAATACTTTCA
>NZ_JBILTE010000254.1:0-3002 GCF_044371705.1 Flavobacterium sp.
GTCTTATGTATTAAATGCTTCAGATTTTCATTATGAAAACATCATAGCCAATGGTGCTACGCCTACTTTTATAGACCACGAGACCATTATTCAACCAAAAATTGATACCAACTGGCAACAATATTTTAAAAATTTTATTTCAGAAAAACTTGTAGATTCAGTGTTGGCACCCATGTTGCTGCCAATCCATGAACAAACAGCTGCTAGCATGCCTATGGGTACATGCGGCTATGGCTATCACAAGCAAAAAAGTATGCAAACCCTTAAAAAGGAAGCTGTTGATCGTTATACAGATCATTGGCGTTTTGTACCCAGGTTTGCAGAAGAAAGCTTTCAAAAAGAAAACTTACCCCTATTGAATGGGGTTGCTGTTTATCCAATAAACCATCTTCAAGAACTCATTAATGGTTTTGAAAAGGCCTATCAATTATTTTTGCAACACCGCGAGTTTTTACTGCACGATGAAAACTCGCCGCTTTTGGGTTTAAATAACCAAACCGTTCGTTATATATGGCGTGCTACTAACGTTTATGCCAAAATTCTCAATCAAATGAAATTGCCCAAAAATTTAGGCAGTTATGAACATTATGAGCAAAAGATAAAAGATTATTTGGGTGTAGCGTTTAAAAATGTACCTCAAGATTCAAATTTATGGTTGATACACCAACAAGAAGTCGCACACATGCTCAAAGGCGATATTCCCTTTTTTGAAGTGAATAGTTCTTCTAGAGATCTCGAAACAGATTTTGGTACAATCAAAAACTTTTTTGAATGTAGTGCTGTCGAAAACATCTCAAGAAAATTAAATAAACTCTCACTAGAAGATTTTGAGATTCAAAAAAAATTAATCCACGAAAGTATATTGAGTTAGTTACAAAGTATTAAAATTAGTTAAACCCAAATTACGCATTAGACTTCGTTATGAAAGCTAAAAAAATACAATAAAAATATTCCGATAACTATCGGAGCACGGACTTTTTTAAATTTTGGAATAGATTACTATTTTAAGATTTCAAAAAGGACTAAGTGCTTATTTTTGAAGTAGTTTTAGTTTGTAATAGATTTGCTTCGCTAGTTCGAGCAAAGCTCTCGGGTCTAATGCGTAATTTGGGTTAAAGAAATAACCGCCTTATTGGCGGTTTTTTTTGTGCTAATTTTTATAATAAAAAATATATACATAACCAAATACTTTTTCTACTTATTTTCTGTTATTTTAATACTTTACTTACAAAGTGCCAATTAATAAGTTTATACTATAAAAAAAATAGTAACCTTTTAATTTAAAAAATCATGAAAAATTACAAAATGATTATCGTTATCGCTTTAATAAGCTTTTTAAGTATTAGTTTTCAATCTTGCACTGCTGATGAATTGCCTGAACAACATGAAATACAGCAAACAGGTAATACAACTAAAACAGATGGTGTTAAAAGTTGAGTTATTAAAATCATTATATTTGCGAAATATACCTTGATATGTTTCGCATTTTTTTTTTACTTTTTTTGTTGTTTGTGGGATGTAAAAAGGACCATGCATCTCAAAAAGAAATATTAACTAAAATTGAAGATATTCAAGCTCGAACTTGGCAAATGAGTGACACAGTTCAAGTGAAAAAACTTTTGATTGAGGGTCTTTCATTGTCAAATCTTATTGTGGATGATACTATTCAAATAAGCTATTCAAGAAAAATGGCATGTGAATATTTCAATCACAAAATGTTTAATCCCTATTTAGAATTGACAATTAGTAACCTTGATAAAGCAAAAAAGTTAAAAGATTCAAGTTATATTGCCACCTTGTTATTAGATAAGGGTGATTATTTTCAAAGCATATATAAGATTGATTCTGCCTATTTTTATTACAGAAAATCTCTTCCTTATCATGTAAGGAATTCTAAACATCAAATTCTGACAAATTTTCAAATAGCTTTGATGTTAACTAAAGAAAATCTAGATACTGAAAGTGAAACCATTTTGTATCAAAATCTCCAAAATGCTATTGATTATGGTGATCCAGAAATAATTTACCGTTTTTATAATATCTTGGGAATTAACTATACAAATACAAATCAATTTGATTTTGCAATTGATGCTTTTAATAATGCTTTGCTTTATAATGATAAAATAGCTATTGAAAAGATGGTTAATTTAAAGTCAAAGAATAAAACAAAAATTTTTCTAAACATTGCTTGGTCCTATCAACAAGCTAAGAAGTACGATTTAGCTAAAAAATATTATGAAAAATCAGAAAATGAACAACTTAAAAACAATGAGCCACATAATCTAACTTTTCTTTTAATTAACCAAGAAAAATTGAATCGTGATACTAATCAAACCATTAACCTAAAAAACTGTTATAAAGCCTTAAAAGTAGCAGAAGAAAATAATGTACAAGAAAATATAGTTAATGCTAAACATTTAATTGCAATTGCTGCTTTCAAAAACAATGATCAACTACTAGCATTTAAAGTCATTAATGAAGCCATAGAATTGGCTAATGAATTGAGATTAAATCTAATATTAGAGGAAATATATACTACCCTAAAACAATATGATTTAGCAAATGAAACAAAATGGTTAAAAAAATTAGTTGAGATTAAAGCAATAATCATGAACGACGAACGCCAAACGCGTAACAAATTTGCTAAAATTACTTATGAAACAGAGGTGGTACATCAAAAAAATATAGAATTAACCAAAAAAATCAGTAATCAAGTTATTTACGGTGTAATATTTAGTGTATTTATAGCTATTCTATTTGTTTTATTTAGAATAAGAACCTATAATAAAATATTAAAAATGGATCAAGAGCAAAAAGAAAATAATCTTACCATTTTCAATTTAATGGTTGCCCAACAAGACATGTTAGAAAAAGGAAAATCTATGGAAAAAAGTAGATTATCAAAAGAACTTCATGATGGAATAGCAGGTCAGATATACATTATGCGATTTTTAACAGAAATTAATTTGAAAAAAGATGCAATGCCAAAAATAGAAGTTGAA
>NZ_JBILTE010000255.1:0-2984 GCF_044371705.1 Flavobacterium sp.
TTATGTAAATAATTTGTTAACTTATTGCTAATAAAAATTAATTGAATTATTTATTATTTGTAACCTTTGTTACTTAAGAGTGAGAAAGAATTTATTAAATTTGCTATTCAAGTAAATAATATTATGAAGATTGATCAAATTTATACCGGTTGTTTAGCTCAAGGAGCTTATTCTATTGAAAGTCAAGGTCAAGTTGCAATTATTGATCCTTTGCGTGAAGTACAACCCTACATAGATAAAGCTGAGCAAAATAATGCTCAAATTAAGTACATATTTGAAACTCATTTCCATGCAGATTTTGTGAGTGGACATGTCACCTTAGCTGAAAAAACAGGTGCTTCAATCATTTTCGGCCCAACGGCGAGTCCGAGTTTTAAAGCTCATATTGCCAAAGACGGCGAAGTATTTCAATTAGGCGAACTAACGATTACCGCCTTGCATACTCCGGGACATACCATGGAAAGCACGACCTATTTGTTGAAAGATAAAAACGGTAAAGATTACGCTATTTTTAGTGGAGACACATTATTTTTAGGTGATGTGGGTCGACCCGATTTGGCTCAAAAAGCAGCACACATGACCCAAGAACAATTAGCAGGTTTGTTATATGATAGTTTGCGAACCAAAATCATGCCTTTGGCAGATGAGGTAATTGTTTATCCGGCACATGGAGCAGGTTCAGCTT
The DNA here is from genome assembly GCF_044371705.1 of Flavobacterium sp. Classification (GTDB taxonomy): domain Bacteria; phylum Bacteroidota; class Bacteroidia; order Flavobacteriales; family Flavobacteriaceae; genus Flavobacterium. The sequence goes on from NZ_JBILTE010000255.1 coordinate 686, forward strand.
GTGGGAAGAATTTAAGTAAAGAGACTGTTGGAACGATAGGAGATCAAAAAGCAACAAATTATGCGTTACGTGCCAATATGACCAAAGAAGAATTTGTGCAAGAAGTTACCGACGGATTGCTACCGCCACCGGCTTATTTCCCGATGAATGTAAAAATGAACAAGGAAGGGTATCAAAATGTTGAAAACATTATTAAGGAGGCCCAAGCCTACGATCCTAAAACCTTTGAATTGATTGCAAACGACACAGATGCTTTGATTTTAGATGTGCGTCATCAAGATGATTTTGCCAAAGGACATATTCCTAAATCTATTTTTATAGGTTTAGACGGTGGTTTTGCACCGTGGGTAGGTGCCTTAATATTGGATTACAAACAACCCATTTTGTTGGTGACTCAAGAAGGAAGAGAAAACGAAACCATTACACGCTTGGCTCGTGTGGGTTACGACAATACCATTGGTTATTTAAAAGGTGGCTTTGATGCCTGGAAAAATGCAGGCTACGAATACGATACGGTTACAACAGTAGAAGCAACGACGTTGGAACAAAAAATGAAGGACAACGTTCCGGTTTTTGATGTACGTAAACCGGGCGAATATGCCTCTGAACACGTTTTAGATGTGCCCTCAACACCATTGGACTTTTTAAATGAACACTTGGCGGAATTTCCAAAAGAAGAAAATTTCTATGTGCATTGTGCCGGCGGTTACCGAAGTATGATTGCAGCTTCTATTTTGAAAGCACGCGGGTATCACAATGTAATTGACGTTAAAGGCGGTTATGCCGCTATTAAAAACACCGGAATCAAACGGACGGCTTATGTTTGTCCGAGTACTTTATAGAGGTGCTAAGGTGCTGAGGTACTAAGGCTCTAAGGTTTTCTTAGACACCGCATAGCACCTCAGTACCTCAGTACCTCAGTACCTCAGTACCTTAGAACCTTAGCACCTCAAAAAAAATGAAAAAAATAATTGTATTACTACTAATTACCGCACTGACACTTTCGTGCCAATCGCAGTCGGATCCCAAAATAAAAGTACTACCAACAGCTACTTACAAAGAAGCCATTGCAAAAGGTAATGTACAAATTGTGGATGTTCGCACTCCTGAAGAATTTTCGGAGGGTGCCATTTCAAATGCTGTAAACATCAATGTTAATGGGGAATCTTTTGAATCGGATATTCAGAAGCTAGACAAAAATCAACCGGTGTATGTGTATTGCAGAAGTGGTGCCAGAAGTCAGAAAGCAGCTGAGAAAATGATTGCCTTAGGTTTTACGCAAGTCATTGATTTAGAAGGTGGTTATTTGAGTTGGCAGTAGGAGAAATATTCTAAAGATATAAAGTAATGAAAACGTTCAAAGATATCATTGATTCAGAAAAACCCGTATTGGTTGATTTTTTCGCCACTTGGTGCGGACCTTGTCAGTCATTAGCTCCCATTTTAAAAGAGGTGAAAGACAGTTTGGGCGAACGCATTTCCATTATTAAAATAGATGTGGATAAGAACCAATCATTGGCAGCCGATTATCAAGTACGCGGAGTACCCACCATGATGCTTTTTCAAAACGGCAAACAATTGTGGCGACAATCGGGCGTATTATCCAAGCAGCAAATTTTACAAGTCATTCTTGAAAAAGTGGCTGCATAATCGATAGCGAGAACAAAATCCGTTAGGAGGCATCAAAGTGACTCGTGGTACATTTGCAATAATTATATCAATTAACATTTATTTTTGTTGTTTGTATTTTTAAAACAATATATTTGTATTAGTAATCTGTTAATCTTTAAAATCTTATACCATGAAAAAATTAGTTTCATTATTGGCTGTTGCAGCATTCTTCATCTCAATGGATGCTATGGCAGGAGAACCAAAAAATAAAGAAAAGAAAAAAGCAAAATCTGAAAAAGCTGCTGCTGAGAAAAAAGAATGTTCTACAGGTGAGAAAAAAGCTTGTTGTGCTTCTAAAAAAGAAGAGGCTAAATCATAATTTTGTTTTAGAAATATAAAAGAAACCTGATTTATTCAGGTTTTTTTTATGTCTTTTTTTAATTTAAATTTTTATCAAAAATTACTATTGTTCAAACCCGTTTGCACATTATTTAAAATTAATTTTCTTATTAACTAAGCTTTTAAAACTGTCTTTTCTTTTGGATAATTAACTTTTCATGCAAGTAGTAATGCCTCTTTCAGGTTATTTAAAAATTGTGTGAGATGTTCTACTTCCACATGCTCCATTAAAACAATTTTATACCATTGATTCGTTTCAGAATCGTGTTTTTGTGGAACTAAATCAAAT
>NZ_JBILTE010000095.1:0-10390 GCF_044371705.1 Flavobacterium sp.
ATAAATTTAGAGTTATAATTTCTGAAATTAACTCGCCATTTTTTGTCATACCTTCAATTTTTAATTTAACTACTTTTTGATTATAATGAGGGAATTTTAATTCAAAGGTGCCGTTAGTTACACTAATTAATGGTTCCCAATGAATCACGCCATGGTTTTTGAAACCTAAATCATCATAAGTATAATATTCTTTATTTTTAAAAGTAGTGTTTTTTGTAAAACCACCTTTCACAACAATATCTTTTGTTTCAGAATAACTGCTTTTTATTTTAGAACCCGGTAATGTATATATTTTTATTACACCTTGATTTGCATTTCCTTGTATGAATGAATCAGAATACATATCAATATAAATCTCATCAATTTGACTCATGTCATAGGATTCTAAAATTGAATATTCAAGTAATAAAACATCGTCTACATAAATAGCGGGCGACTTTTGTTCTCTATTGCCAATCCTGCTGTAGATATTTAACTGGCCAAAGTCATTGATAACACCAAAACCTTGTTGGGATAAAAAATCAGTAATTCTGAGAAGTTTTTCCTTTTCAGTACCAGCAATCTTGAAAGCTTTATAATTGCTGCTATTGGTATTTGTATTTAATCTTTTGAAGTTGTTTTTAGAATTACCGCTTAAATCAACGTTGTCTAAATAGATAATTTTTTCTTTGAAAAGAGGCATTGAATTTTTTGCTATATCGGTTTCTTGTTTAATTGGTTTTGAACATACTATGGGCTCAGGTTTAAATGGTTTTGAGAATACTCTGTTAGCATTTGTTACCGTATAATACATTTTAATATCAACCGTCTTAGTCAAGTCTTTGTAAAGTGTTAAATTAAGCATTAACGAATCGGCCAAAGCAAGATTTTCAAATACAAATTCTTTTTTATCATTTAGCGGACTTTTTAAGTTTAAATTGTAAGGCAATGAAAAAAGTGCTACTTGATATTTTGAAAGGTCTTTTAAATCTTGATTTATTGTCCCCTTTATAGTTAGTCCTTTATCAAATTCAAACGAACTCCGCTGCGTATTATTTAGTAAAAAATCCCAATTGGTTTTGTTTTTTTTACTGATTAATGCGTTGTCAACAGTAATCAAATCAATCCTATTTTTTGAAGTAAAATGTATTGGCAAAATGTTGACCGAATTCTCTGTAACAGCATCTGTTTGAAAACTGGAAAAAATATTTTTTTTGTTATCTAAATTTAAACTTTCCTCCGGTAAAACAGAAATACTTAAATCTCCAAATTCTTGATTAATTGTGCCTTTAAAAGTTACGTCACTTGCAGTTTTTGAGGTTTTGGAGAAATTAAATTCTACTTTATTTGAATAGGGGTTAAATAAGAGTCGCTCACAAAGTTTTTTTAATGTGCTGTCAAGAATTAAAGTCGTATTTAATCCAACAAATAATTCAGATTTAGGAATAGTAAATGTAATTTCATCTTTAGACCCAAAACTAAATTCATGTACAATTGATTTTTCATTTTGATAAATTACCAAATAAAAAACATCATTTAATTTATTGTTATTTAATAATTTTCGGGCAACTAGTATTGTTTTATCAGTGAATGTTATGTTATTTATAGCAAGTGAAACTCCTTGGTATACATAATTTGGTAACGTCTCATCAAAAGTTTGTCCTTTAAAATTGTAAACAGCTTTTAATGGTAAATTAGTTGACTGTTTAATTTCAAATTTACCATATCCTGACTTATCTGTCATAAATGTAGTAACTATTTCACCTTTTGAATCAATAATTTCACCGGAATTGATTTGAATCCCATTAGAAAAACAGTCAGAAATATGAATGCCAATAGCTGTGGTAAATCCATTTAATAAAACACCGGATTCCGGAGTAAAAACCGCTTTTATATCTGTTTCACGATTTGTTGCAGATGAAATATATTCAGTATCCTTTATGTTTATAACATCAAAAGCAAAAACACTAGACTCATTTTCGTAAAAATTATTCATCCAATTGGTGTATGTATGAATAAAATACCTGCCGGAAGCGATGGTTTCCTTCAGTTTTAATGACCCCGAAAACACGCCTTGATCTGCAAAAAATAAATTTGTTTGAATTTTGTTCCCGTTTTCATCCAAAAGCAAAACATATACATTGTTTGTTTCAACAAAAGGGAGTTTTGATTTTCGATTGTAGATATATCCTTTGAACCAAATCTCTTCACTAGAGAAGTATTGGTTTTTATTTAAATGTAAATGAATGGTTTCTCTATCGTAGAAATAATAATCAGAAAATTTTTTTGAAATTTTTTGAGACACAGATAATGTTTCCTGAGAAAAAGAAAAGTTAAAGCACAACAGTATTATAAAAATAATGAATTTTAGTTGTTTAGGCATGTAATTTTTGGTTTAAAAGAAGTTAAAACAATCCGTTTATCTCAGCATCAATTCGGTTGATTATCATTCCTAAATCTTCAGGGTTATCAACAAAATTGATGTTGTCTACATCAATAATTAAGAGTTTCCCTTTATCATATCCTTGAATCCAAGCTTCGTAGCGTTCATTCAATCTACTTAAATAATCAATTGAAATTGTGGTTTCGTAGTCACGACCTCTTTTGTGAATCTGACTCACTAAATTTGGAATAGAACTTCGCAAATAAATCAGTAAATCGGGAGCTTGCACCATGCTTTCCATTAAATCAAATAATGAGATGTAATTCTGGAAATCTCTATTAGACATCAATCCCATCGCATGAAGGTTGGGAGCAAAAATATGCGAGTCTTCGTAAATGGTGCGATCCTGAATAATTTTTTTTCCGCTTTCGCGAATTTGGAGTACTTGTCTGAACCTGCTGTTTAAGAAATAAATTTGCAGATTAAACGACCATCGTTCCATCTGGTGGTAAAAATCATCTAAATAGGGGTTGTCAACAACATCTTCAAAATGAGGTTCCCATTTAAAATGTTTTGCTAATAAGCGTGTAAGTGTTGTTTTTCCGGCTCCAATATTGCCTGCGACTGCTATATGCATTAGGGTAATATGATTTTATAAGTACTAATCTCGTTGTTGGTAAAAATAGTTAAATTTTGGTCTTTAACGGTAAAATTATCAAACGTTTTTTTGTCAATTTCTATTATTGAAGTTGTTGTAAGGTTACTATCAAACAAATAAAGTTGGTTGTTCTTCTTAAAGACAATTTTTGAATTTGAAATAAAAACTACTGCTTCACATTCCGGGACAGTAGCTATAAAAGAGATTTTCCCATATATATCACAAGTGAACCATTGATTTTTTGCATTAATCCAATGACAAAAATTAATTTCACTTTGGTAATGCAAAACCTTATCATTTAATGGAGTTGCCAAATGAATAACAACATTTTTATTAAAGTCGTACAAACCGATTTGTTGGTTGATTGTATTAAATATCCATAATCGGTTTTGAGAGGCTAATCCGGTTGCAGAAATAACCATTGGTGTTGAATTTTCAGAAAAGCTAATTTTTTTAGTAAGATTTAGTTGGTTATCCAAAAGTATAACCGTGTTGAAAGGTTCGTAAAATAGTACAATTCGCAACGGATTGATGATATCTACACGAGTGATAGAGCCAAGGGACACATTCTTAAATTGATAAATTTCAGCACCTTTTTTTTTGTAAAAAACTTGTCCTTTGGTGTAATATAGATAACCAAAATTGTCAAAGCCAACAAATAAATCTGCTTCGATTTTTTCTGCAGAAATTGCTTGGGTTACTATAATTTGTTCCTGCCCAAATAAAAATATTGGAAGCAAGAATAGAATAGCTAGCGTGAATTTTTTCATGAATGCTAATTTACAATTAAACCTTGAGAAAGAGATAATGTCTTAGAAAAATATATTTAACAAAACATTGGTAACAAAATTCCAATAAACTCGTCATATTTGATTTGCAAATAATAAAACGTTTAAAAATGAAAACAATTGTCGTTACATTAATTACATTATTTACTGCTGTTGTTGGAGCTATTGCTCAAGATTTTCAGGGAATGGCTGTTTATGAGTCAAAAACCAGCACCGCTGATATGATGGCAAATTTTGGAGGGAATAGAGAAATTACTCCTGAAATGAAAAAAAACATAGAAGAGCGTATGAAAAGTATGTTTGAAAAAACATACATTTTGACCTTTGATAAAACTACTTCGACTTACAAAGAAGAAGAAAAAATTGAACAACCCGGTCAAGGCGGCGGAGGTATGCGAATGATGGGCTCGATGATGGGTGGTGGTGGCACTCAATTTAAAAACGTGAAAGACAAAACATATACTGTTGATAAAGAATTTTTTGGTAAAGAATTTTTAATAGTGGATTCATTGCCAAAATTAGAATGGAAAATGGAAGGTGAGACCAAACAAATTGGTAATTATTTGTGTTTTAAGGCTACAGCTGTTCGGCCGGTAGTAGAATCTGATTTTAGAAATTTTCGTCGTAAAAAAGAAGATGAAGTTAAAAAAGAAGATTCTAAACAGGAAGAAGTTGCGAAAACAGAGGTTAAAACAGAAGAAAAAGCTAAAACCACCAATTTTATGGATGGTTGGGAAATGCCAAAAGAAATTATTGTTACTGCTTGGTATACAATGGATGTTCCCGTTCCGCAAGGTCCCGAAAATTATTGGGGATTACCGGGGTTGATACTGGAAGTAAGTGATGGAAAAACCACTATTTTATGTTCTAAAATCGTCGTTAATCCGAAAGAGAAAAAAGAAATCAAAGCCCCTAAAAACGGGAAAGTTGTCACTCAAAAAGAATATGATAAAATTGTAGCTGATAAAATGGCAGAGATGCGTGAAATGAATCAAGGTCAAGGAGGCCGCACTCAATTTAGAATGGGTGGTTAATTCATTTTTTTAAAGCTAAAAATTAAATCATAAAAGCACAATGATAAAAAAACTATATACTCCTTTATTTATTTTTATTTCTTATTTTTCTTTTGCACAGTCCTTGAAAGTGGAAGGTGTTGTGCAAGATTCTTTAAAAAGACCTTTGGAGATGGCCAATGTAATGGCAATTAATGAAGATACTAAAGCCATGGATGCCTACGGAATTACCAATGATAAAGGCAGATTTTCTTTAAATTTAAAGGCCAATTCAAAATATAAAATTAAAGTCAGTTTTATCGGTTTCAAATCGTTGGATGTTGTTTTGGAAACAAAAGAGGAGAACATTCAAAAAACTCTGACGATGTTTGAAGGCGGTTTTGCGTTAGATGGGGTAGAAGTTGTACAGGAGATGCCGGTTTCAATAAGTGGAGATACCATTATATATAATGCTGATTCTTTTAAAACCGGAACCGAACAAAAGCTCGAAGATGTTTTAAAAAAATTGCCCGGAGTTGAAGTGAATGCCGACGGTGAAATAGAAGTAGAAGGAAAAAGAGTTACGCAACTATTAGTCGACGGTAAAAAATTCTTTGAAGGAGATACTAAATTAGGATCAAAAAATATTCCTGCAGATGCTGTTGACAAAGTTCAAGTATTGCGAAACTTCACCGAAGTTGGTCAGTTACGGGGTTTAGAAAACAATAATGATGATGTAGCTATCAATATCAAATTAAAAAAAGGAAAAGATAAATTTTGGTTTGGAGATATAGCTGCCGGAGTTGGTCCAGATGAACGGTATATTGTTAATCCGAAATTATTTTATTACAGTCCGAATACAAGTGTAAATGTTCTTACCAATTTCAATAATATTGGCGATGTGCCTTTTTCACTACGTGATTATTTTCGTTTAACCGGTGGATCCAGAAATACGATTGGACGAAGTGGGACTAATTTTAATGTCGCGTCGAATGATTTGGGTATTTCCACCCAACGTAATGATCGTGCAGAAGAAATTGTAACACAATTTGGAGCTGTAAACGTTACGCAGAAAATTTCAAAATCATGGAATATTAGTGGTTTTGGAGTGGTTTCATCCAACGAAACATGGTTAAACACTCAGTCATTAATTGAAATATTTCAGCCAAATTCAACCGAAGTAGCAACCATAGAAAAGCGAAGTGATGTGTCAAAGGTTGATAATAATTTGGGGATTTTCAAGTTCGGTTCAAAGTTTAAGCCAAATGCTGCCTTCCAATTAGATTACGACGTTTCTTTGCGTCGTTCTTCACAAAGTGAAACAAATGATGTGATTACCAACTCAGTAACCATCGATCCAGACGGCAATTTTGAACAGTCAAACGTAATTAATTCATTTAAAGACAACGACCCGCTTGCTGTAAATCAAAGTTTAAATATGTTTTGGACACAGGATGCCAAGAATACTTGGGTTTTAGAAGTGCAACAATTATATCAAGATGAAGACCCTTTGTATAATCCAACATTAGAAAATGATCCTTTTCCGGCAATTGGATTCAATCAAGATCAGGCTTTTTACAACCTCAATCAGGAACGATTTGTAAAAACAAATAAAATAGACGCTAAAATTGATTACTATTATTCTATTAATATGAAATCGATTTTGAATGTAACAGTAGGAAATTCCTATTCCAATCAAAATTTTGATTCGTCCATTTTTCAGATTTTAGATAATGGGACCAAATTTGATATTGAAGAAGATGAATTTAATAACAACAATGTAAAATATTCTTTTAACGATGCTTATTTAGGGGTGCATTACAAATTTATCACCGGAAAATTTACCTTTAATCCAGGGATAAGTTTACATCGTTACAATACTTTTAATGAACAATTAGGTAATCGGGTAAATGATAATTTTACACGTGTCTTGCCAGATGTTTTTGCCCAATATCAAATAAAAAAATCGGAGTCGTTAACCTATACGTATCGAATGAATAATGTATTTAGTGATATTAATTCATTTGCAGTAGGTTTTACCTTTAATAATTTTAACTTGTTAAATCGTGGTAATCGATTTTTAGAAAATGCCCTGCAGCAAAGTCATTCGTTGCGTTACTTTAAATATAATTTGTTTAATTACACAACAATTTTCGGTAATATAAATTACAATAAAACAACCGATCCGGTTATAAACAGAACGGTTTTTAATGGTTTTTATCAAGTTAGCGAACGTCAAAATGCCGATTTTGAAAACGAAAACTTAAGTGGGAACATCGGTTACCAAAGAGCATTTTTAAAATTTTATAAAGCTTCTATAGGTGCCAATGTAAATTGGAACAAAACCAATACGTTAAGGGTAAATCCGCAGGACCCAACGAATCCAGCTTCCGATTTTATTCAAACTACGGAATCTATCGGACAAGGCTATACTTTTTCATTAGCGACACAATATCGAAAATGGCCTAACATTGAAGCTGGATATACACTTTCAATAAATGATTATCAAGGAACCACATTTACTACACAGCAGCCTTTTATAAAATTAGATTATTACTTCTTGAATGGATTTTCTATTACAAGTGATTACAATTATTACAATTATGGCAATTCAAGCGGAACCATTGAAAATGTGTATGATTTTTTGAATGCAAGTATTAATTACCGTAAAAAGGATGGTAAAATGGAATACAGAATTAGTGGAACCAACCTATTAAATACAACATCTTTAAATGATGATAGTTTTAATCAAACAGGTTTTAGAACTTCACAATATATTGTCCAACCGCGTTATGTTGTGTTTTCCTTGAAATATAATTTATAAATAAACACAATAAAAAGCAAAAACCCATCGGATTAGCAGATGGGTTTTTTATGTATTTGGAAATGTAGTTTATAAACCGAAGGCAGTTTTTACCTGATTTATATAATCTAGTTTTTCCCAGGTGAATAATTCAACAGTAATGTTTTTTTCTTCACCATTAGGAGTTTTGAAAGTTTTGGTAACCGTTTGGGGAGTTCTTCCCATGTGTCCATAAGCTGCGGTTTCACTATAAATCGGATTTCTCAATTTCAAACGTTGTTCAATAAAGTACGGACGCATGTCAAAAATACCTTCTACTTTTTTGCTGATTTCTCCATCAGTTAAATTCACTTTGGAAGTGCCATAAGTATTCACGTTAATTGAAGTAGGTTTTGCCACACCAATAGCATATGAAACCTGCACCAAAACTTCGTCGCACAATCCGGCCGCAACAAGATTTTTAGCAATATGACGCGTGGCATAAGCTGCACTTCTGTCTACTTTACTTGGATCTTTACCCGAGAAAGCTCCACCTCCATGAGCTCCTTTTCCACCATAAGTATCAACAATAATCTTTCTGCCTGTTAAACCGGTGTCTCCATGTGGTCCGCCAATCACAAACTTACCTGTTGGATTAATGTGGTAGGTGATTTCATTATTGAAAAAATGAGCATATTCAGGGTACTTAGCTTTAATTCTAGGAATTAAAATTTCGACTAAATCCTTTTTAATTTTTCCCAACATTACTGATTCTTCGTCAAAATCGTCATGTTGGGTAGAAATTACAATCGCATCAATACGAACGGGTTTATTGTCATCAGAATATTCTAAAGTCACCTGCGATTTTGCATCGGGTCTTAAATAAGTAATCTCTTTATTTTCTCTTCTTAAGTTTGCCAATTCAATCAAAATCGCATGCGAAATATCCAAAGCCAAAGGCATATAATTAGTAGTTTCATTCGTTGCGTAACCAAACATCATTCCCTGGTCGCCGGCACCCTGTTCTTCTTTATTCGAACGATCTACTCCTTGATTAATATCCGCAGATTGCTCGTGAATAGCAGATAGTATACCACAACTATTGGCCTCAAACATATATTCGCTCTTGGTGTATCCAATTTTTCGGATCACATCTCTCGCAATTTGCTGAACATCTAAATAGGTGTTCGACTTTACTTCTCCTGCCAAAATAACTTGCCCAGTGGTAACCAATGTTTCACAAGCCACTTTTGATTCCGGATCGAAAGCCAAAAAATTATCAATTAATGCGTCACTAATTTGATCTGCAATTTTATCAGGATGTCCTTCGCTTACAGACTCCGATGTAAATAAATAAGCCATATTTTTTCTTTTATAATTGTTTAAGAAAAGAAAGTATTTGACAGGGACGGTAAAAAAAGACTAAAGGAGATTTCTGCTTTAGCATTTTTTTTACGAGGTTGCAATCAGTCAAATTTTTCCTCAAAATTCAAATGCAAAAGTATGAAAGCATTTTGAATCATTGAATATGTTTTTCTAAAAATATATTTTAATTTTTAAATTAATTAACTTTAAAGTTATCTTCTGTTTTTTTTAATTACTATATTTGTTGTATTAACTTTATAAATCAAATAATTATGAAAAAACTTTTACTTTCTTTTTTATTAATAGGTTATTTTAATGCGTTTTCACAATTAACTTGTGCAACTGCAACTGTTCTGACTCCAGGTCCGACGGCTATTAATTACGGTGTTTTAAATGGCACTTATATTACAGGTTGTTATGGAACACCCACGCCAACAGGAGCTAAATGGTATTCATACACACCAACAGCAAATGTGGTTGCAAGAATTAATACAAATATCGTCCCAACTAATCCTGCTGCTGGAGATTCAAGAGTTTCAGTTTTTACAGGAACTTGTGTGGCTTTGGTCTGTTATGCTGCTTCAGACGATGTTAGTTCTACCAATTATTTAACAGATTTTACTTTTTATGCGTACGCTGGCACTACATATTATATTCAATTTGATAATAGATGGGCTCCCGATGCTGATAATTTATCTTTTGTATTTACTGTTTCTGCTCCAGCTGATTGTTCGAATGTTTTACCTTATACCGAAAATTGGAATCCTCAGCAGAACTTTATGTGTTGGACAACTTCAAGTACAGATGCATTGGTTTGGAGTTATAATAATGGGAATGATTTCAATGGCGATTTAACGAATGATCCTGTTGTATTAATTTTTCCAACAGCGGCGAATAATGCACCTAAAAACGACTGGTTAATATCGAAAGCTCTTACATTGACGGCTGGAACTACTTACAATGTTTCTGTTAAATATAATGCATTCAATAACCCTGTTCCGGCAAACGAAAGTTTTAGAGTTGTAATGCTGAATGCTCCTGTTTCAACAGCAACATTCAACCAACAAATAGGTGCTGTAACAGGAATTTTACAATCAGGTATCGGTGTTCCTGACTTATTGCCTGATGCAGTTACGGGAGTTTACAATTTCACACCAACTACTACCGGTGTTTATCATGTAGGGATCCATGCAAATACTGCAACTGCAGCTGGTATATTTATGGTTTTTGAAGTAAAAGTTCAAGTTCCATTGAGTGTGGATGATTTCCAAGCAAATAATTTCTCTTTATATCCAAATCCAACTAAGGATAATTTTATTTTAGAGACCAATACCGCATTGATGAGTGCTATACAAATTACCGATATTAATGGTAGAATTGTAAAAAACATGAATCTATCAGGTGTTTCAAATACTTCAGTTGATGTTTCAGATTTAAAATCTG
>NZ_JBILTE010000096.1:0-10346 GCF_044371705.1 Flavobacterium sp.
GAGACGCATTAAAAAATGAAATTTATTTCAGACCAGAAAAAGAAGGAAATGAATATGCTACGGAATTAGTTTCACAAATCAATAATTTAAATAAAGGAATTTATTTGGATGAAGATTTGCAAAACTCTTCATGTACTGATTTTTGCATTGGCGTTGCCGGTTATCCTGAAAAACATATGGAAGCTCCCAGTATGGATAGTGACATTCATTTTTTAAAGCAAAAAATTAAAAACGGTGCTGATTATATCATCACCCAAATGTTTTTTGACAACAAACGTTTCTTTGATTTTGTTGCCAAATGTAGAGCAGCCGGAATTACAGTTCCAATTATCCCTGGTTTGAAACCAATTGCTACGAAAAAGCAATTGAATTTAATTCCGCATCGTTTCAAAGTTGATTTACCGGACGATTTGATTATGGCAGTCGTAAAAGCTAAAGACAATGAAGCAGTTAAGAAAATTGGCGTTGAATGGTGTGTCGAACAATCAAAAGGATTAGTTCAAGCGGGTTTTCCGGTTTTACATTATTACTCCATGGGAAAAGCCGAAAACATTAAGGAGATTGCCAAAGAAGTATTTTAAGATTTAGCTTTTCACAGGTGTCAGAATATCTGTCATCCATTAAATCTATTATATTTGTAGGGATATAAAAAATGCATGAGGCTATTTTTAATTGGATTTTGTTTACTTGTTTTCCAGCTGCGTGGACAGGATTCTATTCGAACCGGATCTTTCGATGCCAATTTTTTTAAGGGAACCATTCTTAGTCATGCGGAAGACATCAATCACTTGATTACAGGTCATCCAAACGGACTTATTGTAAGCTATAATTTTAAAACGTTTGGCAACGAAGACTGGAAAAAGGCATACAATTATCCTGAATACGGTTTTTCAGTGCTCTATCAAGATTTTCAAAATCAGTATCTTGGTGAAAATTATGCGATTGGAGCTCATTTCAATTTCTACTTTTTCAAAAGAAATTTGATGTTTCGAATATCGCAAGGAATTGCCATAACTTCAAATCCTTACAGTCAAGAAACAAATTATAAAAACAATGCTTTCGGGACGCAATTTTTAAGCAGCAATTACTTTATGTTGCAGTATAAAAAAGAGCATCTTGTGGATCGATTTGGATTTCAAACAGGCTTAGTTTTTACTCATTTTTCAAACGGTCGAACAAAATCACCTAACAAAGGAATCAATACGTTCGCTTTTTCAGTTGGACTGAACTACAATGTAGATAATCCTGTAATTTATCCTAAAATCGATAGTATTGCTAAATTTACCCAACCAATAAAATACAATATTTCTTTAAAAACCGGTGTGAATGAAAGTTATGTAGTTGGTTTAGGACAAGAGCCTTTTTTGCATCTCGGATTTCATGTTGATAAACGTATCAGTCTGAAAAGTGCTTTTCAAGCAGGAACTGAATTATTTATTACACCAAGCATTAAGGAATATATTCAATATCGTTCAGTCGCTTTTCCGGAGTTGGAACCTGTTGACCCTGATACCGATTATAAAAGAGTTGCCGTTTTTGTAGGTTATGAGTTGTTCATCAATAAAATTTCATTTGAATTTCAGGTGGGAACTTATGTGTACAGACCTTTCGATGAAGGGATGTTGGTTTATGAAAGATTGGGTGTGAAATACTATTTTACAAAAAAACTGTTCGCTAGTTTATCATTAAAAACACATGGTTCTAAAGCAGAAGCCATTGAATACGGAATAGGAATTCGACTATGAAAAAAACGATACATATACTGATTTTACTTTTTATAGCAAGTGGCTGCAGTGTCACAGAAGACTGTTTTAAAAAAACAGGTGATTTTGTTTTGCAAACAATAGAAGTAACCGATTTTGATAAAATTTTGGTTGAAAAAGGAGTTTCTTTGGTCATTAAAGAGGGTCCGGAGTATTTGGTACAAGTTTCAACAGGTGCCAATTTAGTTGAGGATATTTCTGTAAATGTAGTAGATGGAACATTGCAAATTAGCGACCAATCCGAATGTAATTTAGTGCGTGATTTTGGTCAGACTACTGTTTACATTACAACACCAACTCTATCAGAAATTCATTCGTTTACCGAAAAAGATATAGTTTCCGATGGTGTTTTAACTTTTCCGATGCTACGTCTGTTTACATTAGAAGAAGAAGAAGTTACTGGAACCGGAGATTTTCGCTTGAACATACAATCCGGACAATTGGTTGTAGAAAGTAATACTTTGGCAGGTTACTTTATTGAAGGGGAAGTACAAGAGCTTTTAGTTAATTTTTATTCAGGTGACGGAAAGTTTGTTGGACCCAATCTTTACGCAAATACAATCAACGTTTTTCACCGAAGTTCGAATGATTTAATTCTCTATCCAATCGAATCTATTGAAGGAAACATCTACGGAAACGGCAATATTATCCTAAAAAATATTCCGCCAATCATTCAGGTGACTGAACATTATACAGGGAAATTGATTATTGAGGAGTAAATTATTTCTTTGTTTTCTCCCTAAAAATCTGCTCAAGATTTTTATTCTTTAAGTTTAATTGAAGTGTTTTCAAATTATTTGCATGTGCAAAATCAAACACAATCGGACGCATATCATTTGTTGAGGTAAAGGTCAATTCCCAAACGTTATCATGTGCTTTTGCGAAAGTTTTCAATTTAGGAAGCGTTTGTAAAATTGTTTCTGAAATTGTTTTATCAAATTCAACTTCAATAATCTGTTCCTGTTCTTCAGAAATCAACTTCGTTAGTTTTTTATCGGTTACAATTTTACCGTTATTGATAATAATAACCCGATCACAAATTGCCTCTACTTCCTGCATAATATGTGTCGAAAGAAAAACCGTTTTGTCTTTTCCGATATTTTTGATTAATTCTCTAATTTCAACCAATTGATTCGGGTCTAATCCTGTGGTAGGTTCGTCCAAAATCAAAACTTCAGGATCGTGAAGTAAGGCAGTTGCAATTCCCACCCGCTGACGGTAACCTTTCGATAACTGCCCTAATTTCTTGTGACTTTCAGGAGTTAATCCCGTTAGAGTAATAACTTCTTCAATCCGTTTTTTGTCAACATGGTA
Source organism: Flavobacterium sp. (assembly GCF_044371705.1). Taxonomy (GTDB): domain Bacteria; phylum Bacteroidota; class Bacteroidia; order Flavobacteriales; family Flavobacteriaceae; genus Flavobacterium. Next base: position 3,078 of record NZ_JBILTE010000096.1, read on the forward strand.
CACATCGGCATTAAATGCTAGGTACTCGCGAACATACAAATCCAAATACAGCGGGTTATGTTCCGGTAAGTAGCCAACTGATTTTTGTACCGTTTTACTGTCTTCAAGCACATCGGTTCCGTTCACTTTTGCTAAACCTGCATCTGCGGTGATGTAAGTAGTCAAAATTTTCATTAAAGTAGATTTCCCGGCACCATTCGGACCTAAAAAACCAACGATTTCTCCCTTTTTAATAGAGAAGGAAACCGAATCTAACGCTTTTTGGGTGCCATACGTTTTTGAAATATTTTGAACTTCTATCGACATAATTTTTTATTTAAAGCAAAAGTACTATTTTTTGTCAAACTCAAATTTTTATAAAAAAGTATTTTCAATCAAATTATTTTATATATTAGCAAAACATAAACACAAGAACAGCGTGATTTCATTCAATAGCTATTATTTTACCAATTTTTATTATTTTTTCTTCGGGAAAAAATCAGAGTTGGTATTGTGTTATGTTAGGTAAATTTTAATTCAACAAACAATATAATCCCGGCTCATTGAGTCGGGATTTTTTTTATTCTGAATTTATTTCAGAATCTTTTAAATACAACCTAGAATAATGGAAACAAAAATTGCCATTCAGGGAATCAAAGGCTCTTTTCATCACCAAGTCGCAGCACTTTATTTTTCTGAAAAAGTAGAATTAGCAGAATGTATGTCTTTTGAAACGTTGGTAAAAAATGTAGTGAGTTCAAAAACTACCCAAGGAATTATGGCTTTGGAAAACTCTATAGCAGGTTCAATCATTCCCAATTATGCATTGATAGATACCTATAATTTAAACATTGTTGGCGAATATTATTTGGATATTCACCATCATTTAATGGGTTTGAAAGGGCAATCTATTTCGGAAATTACCGAAGTGCAATCGCATCCCATGGCATTATTGCAATGTGCCGACTTTTTTGCAAAACACCCTCCTATTCGATTAGTAGAAAGCATCGATACTGCCGAAACGGCCAAGCGAATTCAAGCACAAAATTTGAAAGGAATTGGAGCAATTGCAAGCAGAACAGCAGCAATATTATACGATTTGGAAATTATTGCAAAGGATATTCATACTGTCAAAAACAACACCACCCGATTTGTCATTCTGAAAAAAGACCGGGAAGAAATCCCAAAAGATGAAATGAACAAAGCTTCGCTCAAGTTTGAATTAGAGGACCAACCCGGAAATTTAGCTAAAGTTTTGACGATGATAAGTGATTACGGTTTGAATATGACAAAAATTCTATCGTTGCCAATAATCACCACGCCATTTCAATATTCATTTTTTGTAGATGTGGTTTTTGAAAGTTATCATGAATATCATGAGGTAAAAAAACAATTGGTTCAAATGACCAGACATTTTAAAGTATTAGGAGAATATAAAAACCGGAAATTATGATACAAACGGCAAAACGACTGGAGTCGGTTCAGGAATATTATTTTTCAAAAAAATTACGCGAAGTTAATCAGCTTATTTCCGAAGGAAAACCGATTATTAACATGGGAATTGGAAGTCCGGATTTGATTCCGCATTCCTCAGTAATTGACGCTATTAAAAATGCGATGACAGACCATAAAGCCCATGAATATCAAAGCTATCAAGGCTTAGCGGAACTACGAAAAGAAATGACAACTTTTTATCAAAATCAGTTCGATGTTTCGATGGATTTTGCTTCCGAAATTTTACCTTTAATGGGATCGAAAGAAGGAATTATGCACATTTCAATGGCTTTTTTAAATAAATCAGACGAAGTCTTGATTCCTAATCCTGGTTATCCAACGTATGCAGCGGTGACCGAATTAGTACAGGCAAAACCGGTTTTTTATGATTTAACCGCTGCAAATAATTGGATGCCTGATTTTGAAAAATTGGAACAAATGAATCTCTCAAAAGTAAAAATCATGTGGGTGTGTTACCCACATATGCCAACGGGTGCCAATGCAACACTCGAAGTTTTTGAGAAGCTAATTGCATTTGGAAAGAAGCACCAAATTTTGATTGTGAACGATAATCCGTATAGCTTTGTGTTAAATGACAATCCGATGTCCATTTTTCAAGCCAAAGGGGCAAAGGACATTGCATTGGAATTGAATTCTCTCAGTAAAACATTCAACATGTCTGGTTGGCGTGTGGGGATGGTTTTGGGGAATAAAAATTTTATCGATGCCGTTTTAAAAGTGAAAAGCAACATGGATAGTGGTATGTTTTATGGCATTCAAAAAGGAGCGGTTGAAGCACTAAAATTGAAAAGCGATTGGTTTGAAAATCAAAATGTTATTTATAGCAAAAGACGCGAACTGATTTTTGAGTTATCCTCGCAATTAAAATGTAGTTTTAATGCCAAAAGTGTAGGTTTATTTGTTTGGGCAAAACTGCCAAATACATCGCATTCTTCAGAACAATTTATTGATGATTTATTGCATGAAAAGCACTTGTTTGTGACACCTGGAACAATATTTGGCAGCAATGGCGAAGGTTATATCCGGTTTTCACTGTGTGTAGATGAGGTTAAAATTAACGAGGCATTGTCAAGATTTAAAGCATAATTAGTGATGAAAGTTTATATAATCGGATTGGGGTTGATTGGTGGTTCATTGGCTTTGGACATTCAAAAAATGTACAATGATGTGATGATTTTTGGTATTGACTCCAATGCAAATCATCTCGAGGAAGCTTTAGAATTAGGATTAATTCATCAAAAAGCTACAATTAGCGGAATAGAAGACGCAGATTTGGTCATTCTCGCAGTTCCTGTAGATGTGGCTTTACTACTTTTGCCTGAAATTTTGGATGTCGTTTCAGAGAAAACATTGGTATTAGATGTTGGTTCTACAAAAAATCCAATTTGTGAAATAGTTGCAAAACACCGAAATAGAAATAATTTTTTAGCCACACATCCCATTGCCGGAACAGAGTTTTCTGGACCTCAGGCGGCCGTTACAAATTTATTTGAAGGCAAAACTATCATCGTTTGTGAAATTGAAAAGACGGCTTATAAAAAACAAGAAGTGGCATTCGATTTTTTTCGAAATTTGAACATGCGAATTCGATATATGGAGCCGAAATCACATGACAAGCATATTGCTTATGTGTCACATTTGTCGCACATCAGTTCTTTTATGTTGGGTAAAACAGTAATTGAAAAAGAAAAAGATGAAAAAGATATCTTTGACATGGCCGGAAGCGGATTTGAAAGCACAGTGCGATTGGCAAAAAGTTCGCCTTCAATGTGGACACCCATTTTTAAACAAAATAAAAAGCAAATTATAAAATCGTTAGAAGAATATATTTCCAATCTTTCCACCTTCAAATCATTAATGGAAGCAGATGATTACGAAGCTATTTTTAACGAAATGAAGAATACAAACAGAATAAAAGAAATTTTAAAATAACAGTTGTGAGGTTAGACTCAACTTACAACCCATAACCCACAACTTACAACAATAAAAACGATGGAAAACGATAAAAATTTAAAGAATTGGTTAACCGATTTTCATTTAACACATCCGTTAGTAATTGCAGGACCTTGCAGTGCCGAAACCGAAGATCAGGTGTTGAAAATTGCACATGAATTGAAAAATTCAGATGTCAGTATTTTTAGAGCAGGAATTTGGAAACCACGAACACGTCCCGGCGGCTTTGAAGGGGTGGGTGCCATCGGACTGAAATGGTTGCAAAAAGCGAAAGCTGAAACTGGATTACTAATGGCCGTTGAGGTTGCAAATGCCGCACATGTCAAGTTAGCCTTGGAACACGACATTGATGTATTGTGGATTGGGGCACGAACAACGGTTAATCCGTTTGCCGTGCAAGAAATTGCAGATGCTTTGAGAGGCACGCATAAAATTGTGCTTTTAAAAAACCCCGTAAATCCCGATTTATCACTTTGGATTGGCGGTTTGGAACGATTGTACCAAGCTAATATTCAAAAGTTAGGAGTGATTCACAGAGGATTTTCGACCTATGAAAAAACCAAATACCGCAACAATCCGGAGTGGCAAATTGCGATTGATTTTCAAAATAGATTCCCTGATTTGCCCTTGATTTGTGATCCTTCGCATATTACCGGTAAACGAGACATGATTCAAGAAGTTTCGCAACAAGCCTTGGATTTAAATTATGACGGATTGATTATTGAAACACATATTGATCCCGATAATGCTTGGAGTGATGTTGCTCAACAAGTAACACCATCCGTTTTAAAACAAATTTTAATTGATTTAAGAGTTCGAAAAATTACCGATGATGCTGATGAATTTACCCAAAAAATGACCAAATTACGGACACAAATTGATGATTACGATAGAAAAATTTTAGAAATTTTAGGAAACAGAATGCAAATTGCCGATCAAATCGGATGGTTGAAAAAAGAAAAGAATGTAGCCATTTTGCAAAACAAACGTTGGAATGAAATTTTAGAAAAAATGATTCAGGATGGAACTCAAAAAGGACTGAGTGAAGAATTTGTGGTGCATTTGTTCAAAGCAATTCATCAGGAAAGTATTAGTCATCAGGAAATTATCATGAATAAGTAAAATTATGTTATTTTTAGCGTTAAATATTGTACAATTAAAATTTCTATTTAGTTTTTTTAATTGTAATATTGAAAAAGTTTAACCAAACACTACTTAAAATGAGAAAAATTATTTTGATGTTCATGTTTCTTTTAACAGGAATGTCTCTATTTGCCCAGTACAACTTTGAAAACATTTCAATCAGCTATGGTGAGGAAATACCCGATCCAAAAAATAAAATAGTTAAAATTATTGGTGAAGCTAATGGTAAAGTCTATACACTAGCGGTAAAAGGTGATGATTTTACTATAAAAATATTTACTTCAGACGGAATGAAGTTCGTTTCAGAAAACATCATCGTAATTCCTGAAGTTAAGGATAGAGAAGTTGATTTTGAAGAAATCTATCTTTTAAATGGCAAGTTATATGTGATTGGTAGCGTTTACAACAGAAAAGAGAAAATATTTAGACTAGTCGGGACCGAAGTTTCTGAAAAAGGTATTTTAAGCACCAATAACAATATTTTGTTTCAAGCTGAGGTTGCTAATAAAGCTTTAAGAGGTGATTTTTATTATAAAGTTTCTCCTGATGAGGGAGCTTTATTAATTATGCATACCTCTATTTTTCCAAAAGATGAATCTGTTAAATATGAAATGAAGTTTTTTGACGATACTTTAAAAGAATTATTTGCTTATTCAGAGAAAGTTGTTTTTGATGACAGCAAGAAAGACTATGAATTTCTAATAGCAGATTTTGAAGTCAATTACCAAGACGATGTTTTTCTAATTATTAATGAAAGTTATAGAGATTCTAAGAAAAAGGAAAAAAACGAACGATTTGAATTGCACGCATTTAAACGTGCAAATAATTACCAGAAGGAAGTGATTAATATTGCCTTGAAAGATAAGGAAATTATTAACTGTTCTGGTTTTTCAACAAATAATAACACATTGCACCTTGTAGGATTTTATTCAAGTGTTCGTGAAAGTGGGAAAGCTAATAAAGAATTGAAAGGTGTTTATTCAGTGGCAATTAATACAGATACAAATGTTGCAGAGAAAATAAACTTCAACGAATTTGACCACGCAACGAAGGTGAAAATTTTAGGCGAAAGAAAGGCAAATAAAGGAAAGGACTTAAAGCCATTGTATTCAATAAATACACTTATTGAAAAAAATGATGGAGGACTAATTATTCTTTCAGAGTATAGTCTCGTAATATATGGCGAAACATCAGGTGTAAGTGCATTTGGAGTTGGCGTTGGATTTACTCCTGTAACCTACATAAAAAACGAAGTTATTATTACATCTTTAAAACCAGACGGCTCATTGGAATGGTCAAATGTATTACCAAAAGATCAAAAGGCAGCAACGACAACCATGTCTGTAGGTCTTGCAGCAGCGGAATCGTCTAATGGATTTAGTGTTGGGGTTGCAATTTTAATTCCTGTTGCACAAATGGGGAAAGGGCCGGAGTATTTGGGTTATATTCCGATTTATAGAGATAATAAATTGAATATAATTTTCAATGACAATGAGTCGAATAAGGGGGTTACAGATATGGATAAAATTAAGGCTTTAGGTAATTATAACAATGCATTACCAACGCTTTTTGTTTATGATGAAAAAGGAAATGTTACCAGAAAAGATCCTGCTGAAGCAAAAGATAACGAATTAGTTATCAGACCGGGAGTTTACTACAGAAAAAGTGATAATGAAATTTTATTTTATGCCTCTAGAAAAAAACAAAATAAATTAGGAAGATTGTTTATTAAATAATTTTTGAGCAAAAGACTTTAAAAGACTATTCAATCGGATAGTCTTTTTTTTGTAATCTATCTAAAATAATTATCAATTCCTGATTGATGAAAACGTGTATCTTTGCCACATGACAGGACTCGTATATAAATCTACCGGAAGTTGGTATGCAGTGAAAACCGAAGCAAATGCCGTTTTTGAATGCCGTATTAAAGGTAAGTTTAGAATGAAGGGAATCAAAAGTACCAACCCGATTGCTGTGGGCGATGTGGTAGATTTTGATTTAGATGACACTTCTGATGCCGTTACGGGTTCCATTCATCACATTCATGACCGGAAAAATTACATCGTCCGTAAATCGGTCAATCTGTCCAAACAGACACATATTATTGCTTCCAATATTGACATTGTTTTTTTAATCGTCACAATCAATAATCCGATTACAACCACTAGTTTTATCGATCGTTTTTTGGTTACCGCAGAAGCTTATCACATCAAAGCGGTTTTACTTTTTAATAAAATTGATACGTTTGACGAAGCGATGACCGACGATCAATTGTATTTGCAGTACATCTATACACAAATAGGTTACGAGTGCTTGCGTGTTTCGGCTACCGAGTCCAAAGGTTTAGATGCATTAAAAGAAATGATGAAAGGAAAAGTTTGCATGTTTTCAGGTCATTCAGGTGTCGGGAAGTCAACGCTTGTTAATGCACTAGAACCAACATTGAATTTAAAAACCAAAGAAATATCCGATTTGCATCAACAAGGTCAGCACACCACCACTTTTGCCGAAATGTTTGATTTGTCCTTTGGATCCAAAATTATTGACACTCCTGGAATCCGAGGATTTGGTATCGTGGATATGGAAAAACAAGAAATTAAAGGCTATTTTCCCGAGTTTTTTGCTTTAGAAGATCAATGCAAATTCAACAATTGTTTGCATAAAGACGAACCCAATTGT
>NZ_JBILTE010000097.1:0-10298 GCF_044371705.1 Flavobacterium sp.
TTTATAAAATGCTTGATACACTTCAAACAGTTAAAAAATTTACTCAAATTTACGATTTGGTGACTATTTTAGGAAGCGGTTATATCCAACACGGCAAATTTGATTTTGGACCCATTTTTTCAGCTATCGGATATAGCGATGTTGAGGGGTTGCGACTGAGGTTTGGTGGTAGAACTTATTTTGGCAGAAATGACCCGTGGCGACTACAGTTCTATACCGCCTACGGTTTTAAAGATGATCAGGTAAAATATGGATTGTCGGGCAAAATAATGCTAAACCCTAAAAACCGATTGATTTTAGAAGGTGGAAATAGGCGAGATATTGAACAAATTGGAGCAAATCTGACTACAACAAACAATGTTTTAGGAAGAAGTTTTGCATCAACTGGACTTTTTATGAGCGGTTCAAATGTCAATTTAACAAGTATCAATTTAAGTACATTGTCAATGAATATCGAACCGGTAAAAAATTTGACTTTTGAAGCCGGAATTAGTTATCGCACATTAAAATCAGCTTCCGATTTGTTTAGTTTAGATTATTATACAGATGCATCACAAACAACGGTTCAATCGCAGGTGAAGCAGTCGGAAATGTCTTTTTCGGTAGATTATACCCCTAAACGAAAAACTTTTGGCTACGGTGTCGAACGAAATATTGTTGATAGTCCTTATTCGCGTTTCTTTGTGAGCTATAGCAAAGGTTATAAAGGTATTTTGGATAGTGATTTTGATTATGATAAAATTCAGATTTATATTAAGCAACCTATTTTATTGGGCGGTTTTGGTCGATTAAATGTAATTAGTGAAGCAGGTAAAACTTTTGGTGAAGTCCCTTTGGGATTACTAAGCGTCATTCCCGGGAATCAATCGTATTTTATCATTGACAATACATTCAATAATTTGAATTTCTACGAATTTGTTTCCGACCAATATGCTACTTTTCAACTGGAACATCATTTCCTAGGAAGAATATTCTCGAGAATTCCCGGTGTGCGAAAACTAAATTTGAGAGAAATCGTTACTGTCAGAGGAGTTGTAGGATCAGTTTCTGAAGAAAATATTCGCTTGAATGCTTCAAACATAATCTATTTAGCTCCTGAAAAACCTTATTGGGAATATGGTTTTGGCGTAGGCAATATTTTTAAAGTTTTTAGATTGGATTGCACTTGGAGAGGAAATTATAGAGATTTACCCGATACAAACAACTTTACAGTCAAAGGTTCTTTTGGGTTTTATTTTTAAATCAAAAACTATTTCATACCTTTTTTTAATAGTTGCTTTTTTTTATTCCTATTTTGTTACTTTTGCAATCGTTAAAAAATTTATAAAATACATATTTATGGATTCAATTATGATTTATGTGCCAATAATCATGGCATTAATAGGGTTAGCTTTTATGTGGGCCAAAAGAGCTTGGGTATTAAAGCAGGATGCAGGCGATGGAAAAATGAAAGAGATTTCAGATTACATCTACGAAGGTGCTTTGGCATTTCTTAAAGCTGAATATCGATTACTGACTTTCTTTGTTATTGGTGCTAGTATCGCTTTGGCAGGAATTTCATATATCGTTCCAACAACACATATCTTAATAGTAGTAGCGTTTATTTTTGGTGCTTTTTTCTCGGCATTGGCTGGAAATATGGGGATGAAAATTGCCACTAAAACTAACGTTAGAACAACGCAAGCCGCTCGTACAAGTTTGCCACAAGCTTTAAAAGTTTCTTTTGGTGGTGGAACAGTAATGGGATTGGGCGTTGCCGGTTTAGCTGTATTAGGTTTAACAGGTTTCTTCATTATATTATTCCATTTCTTTATGAATGGAACTTGGACATCTACAGAAGATATGACTATCGTTCTTGAAACTTTAGCCGGTTTTTCTCTTGGTGCTGAATCAATTGCATTATTCGCTCGTGTGGGTGGTGGTATTTATACGAAAGCTGCCGATGTTGGTGCCGATTTAGTGGGTAAAGTAGAAGCAGGAATTCCTGAAGATGATCCACGTAATCCTGCAACAATTGCAGATAACGTAGGTGATAACGTGGGTGACGTTGCCGGAATGGGTGCCGATTTATTTGGTTCGTATGTGGCAACTGTTTTAGCAGCTATGGTTTTAGGAAACTATGTTATTAAAGACATGGGTGGAAAAATTGAAGATGCGTTTGGAGGAATCGGTCCTATTTTATTACCAATGGCAATTGCCGGTTTTGGAATTTTATTCTCAATCATCGGAACTATGTTGGTAAAAATTAAAGATAACAACGCAAAAGAAAAAGAGGTACAAGGTGCTTTAAATTTAGGAAACTGGGCATCCATTGCATTAACGGCAGTTGCTTGTTTTGTATTAGTAAAATATATGTTGCCTGAAACCATGAACATGGAGTTCTTTGGTGAAGGGTTAAAAGAAATTTCATCCATGAGAGTATTCTATGCTACCATTGTTGGTTTATTTGTGGGTGGTGTTATTTCATCTGTAACCGAATATTACACAGGATTGGGTACAAAACCGGTTTTGGCAATTGTACAAAAATCATCAACCGGAGCAGGAACAAACGTAATTGCAGGTTTAGCAACGGGTATGATTTCTACTTTCCCAACGGTTTTAATTTTTGCAGGTGCAATTTGGGCATCTTATGCATTAGCCGGTTTTTATGGTGTGGCTTTAGCTGCGTCTGCGATGATGGCTACAACAGCTATGCAATTAGCGATTGATGCTTTCGGACCAATTTCTGATAATGCCGGCGGTATTGCCGAAATGAGCGAATTACCTAAAGAAGTTCGTACACGTACAGATATTTTAGACTCTGTTGGAAATACAACTGCTGCAACCGGAAAAGGTTTTGCCATTGCTTCTGCAGCATTAACTTCGTTAGCATTATTTGCAGCTTATGTAACGTTTACAGGAATTGACGGAATCAACATTTTTAAAGCTCCGGTTTTAGCAATGTTATTTGTGGGTGGAATGATTCCGGTGGTTTTCTCTGCTTTGGCAATGAATTCAGTTGGAAAAGCTGCAATGGATATGGTGTATGAAGTGCGTCGTCAGTTCAAAGAAATTCCTGGAATCATGGAAGGAACAGGAAAACCTGAATACGGTAAATGTGTTGAGATTTCTACAAAAGCCGCTTTACGCGAAATGATGTTACCTGGAATTTTAACGATTGGTTTCCCAATTCTTATTGCGGTTTTACCTATGTTGATTGGTTATGACAACAAATTAATTGCTGAAATGTTAGGTGGTTATATGGCTGGAGTTACCGTTTCGGGTGTGCTTTGGGCGGTTTTCCAAAACAATGCCGGTGGTGCTTGGGATAATGCGAAAAAATCATTTGAAGCAGGTGTAATGATTAATGGTGAAATGACCTACAAAGGTTCTGATGCTCACAAAGCAGCTGTAACCGGAGATACTGTGGGTGATCCTTTTAAAGACACTTCTGGTCCTTCAATGAACATTTTAATCAAATTAACTTGTTTAATTGGATTGGTAATTGCTCCAATTTTAGGAGGTCACGATGCAGCAACAATTTCGGAAAAAGTAGCTTGTTGTTCAAGCACTGAAGTGTGTACATCAATGTCAAAAGAAGAGTGTATAGCAAAAGGATGTACTAACAATAATTGTAAATTCATGAATGAAGAAACAAAAGAAGTTTCTAAAAATGTTTCGATAGAAAAAACTCTCAACGCTGAAGGGAAAGTTGTTGCCACAGTGTCGGTTTCAACCACTGAAAATGGTGAAACAAAAACAGCTACTCAAACTTTTGAAGGAACAGAAGAAGAGGTTAACGCGAAGATTGAAGAGTTTAAAAAATAATAATTTTTAACCTTTCATAAAAAAATGCTTCACAATGGTGAGGCATTTTTATTTTTACTAAATTTAGCATGAACAAAGAAACCCTCATGACTAAATTTTTTCTTTCAGTTTTTCTATTTCTATCCCTATGGGGATATAGTCAAGAAAATTTACCGCTTATACCAATTCCTAAACAAATTGAATTTAAGAATGAGTATTTTGAACTTGATAAAAACACAGTCATTTTTTCTCCTAATCCAAATTCTTTTGAAGCATTATTTTTAAAAGAAATTATTCAAGCAAAAACGGGTTTAGATTTAAAAATTTCCTCTAATTATTCTAACAAAAATAGTATTCAATTTATAATTCAAATTCCAGATACTACTGAATTTGATAGAGAAAGTTACCTGCTCTCGATAGCAAAAAACAAAGTTCACATCTCTTCCTCCACAAACCAAGGATTGTTCTACGGAATTCAAACTTTTTTACAACTGATTCCTTTTCAAAAAGTTGATAAATTGGCAATTCAAGGACAAATAATTTCAGATGCACCTAAATATAAATGGCGAGGAATGCACCTCGATGTTTCCCGTCATTTTTTCTCCATCGATTTTATCAAAAAGTATATTGATTACATCGCTATGTATAAAATGAATACGTTTCATTGGCATTTAACCGATGATCAAGGATGGCGAATTGAGATAAAAAGATATCCAAAACTCACAGAAGTTGGTGCATGGCGAAAGGGGTCGATGGTTGGTCATTATAACGAACAAAAGTTTGACACTATTCGTTACGGAGGATTTTACACACAAGAAGAAATAAAAGAAGTGGTAAAATATGCACAAAAACGACATGTGACGATTGTTCCTGAAATAGAAATGCCAGGGCATTCCTTGGCAGCATTGGCCGCCTATCCTGAATTTTCTTGCACAATAGGTTCTTTTGAAGTGGCAAAAGGCTGGGGTGTTTTTGAAGACGTATTTTGCCCAAAAGATGAAACGTTTGTGTTTTTAGAAAATGTTTTAGCAGAAATAATCAATTTGTTTCCATCAGAATACATTCACATAGGTGGTGATGAAAGTCCAAAAGTCCGATGGAAAAGCTGTCAACATTGTCAATCGTTAATCAAAAAAGAAGGATTACAAGACGAACACGAATTGCAAAGTTACTTTATTCAACGAATCGAAAAATTTGTCAATAGTAAAGGGCGAAAAATAATCGGTTGGGATGAAATTCTAGAAGGTGGACTAGCCCCTAATGCCGCCGTGATGAGTTGGAGAGGAACCGAAGGAGGCATTGCAGCTGCCAAACAAAAGCATTTTGTAGTAATGTCACCCGGATCGCATTGTTATTTTGACCATTATCAAGGTGATCCAAAAAACGAACCAATTGCCTTTGGAGGCTATACTACTGCTGAAAAAGTGTATGCTTTTAACCCAACGCCAAATGAATTATCTACCGAAGAAGCAACGTATATTCTCGGTGCTCAAGCCAATGTTTGGACGGAATACATTGAAACACCAAAACATGTTGAATATATGATTATGCCCAGAATGGCTGCTCTTTCTGAAGTTTTGTGGGGAACAGCAAACGCTTCGAATTATAAAAATTTTGAAAAACGATTAATCAAGCATTTTGATTTTTATGAAAAAAGGGGGATTAATTACAGCAAAGCAATTTACGAAGTTACTACTGAAGTTTCTTCCGGAATAGATGGTGTCGAATTCAATTTGAAAGCAGTCAATCCAAAAGGAATTCATTTTACAATTGATGGTTCGGAACCAACAAAAAATGCAATGATTTACACAAAACCGATTTCAGTTACAAAAAGTTGCATCATTAAAGCGGCGTATTTTGAAAATGAAAAACAAAAGAGTAACACAATTGAACAAACGTTCAATATCAACAAATCATCCGGAAAGAAAATTACTTTAGTACATCAGCCGCATGAAAATTACGGTATCGGCGGAAGTTTTACTTTAGTAGATGGAATGAAAGGCAATCCAGCCAAATTTGGCAGGGATTGGCTCGGGTTTTCAGGAAATGATGTCATTGCAATAATTGATTTGGATGCAATGGAAACTATTTCTAAAATCAAATTGAATGTTTTAAAAAGTACTGGAAGTTGGATTTATTATCCTAAAGAAATTGAATTTCTTATTTCAGAAGACGGAAGTACTTTTATTTCAGTAAAAAAGTTTTCTAAAGACGAAATCGAAAAATTCAATGGAAGTATCGAAGGCATCTTTAAAAATACAAAAGCAAAATATATCAAAGTACTAGCTAAAAATTTAGGAATAATTCCGGATGGAAATCCCGGAGCAGGTTCTAATGCTTGGTTGTTTATGGATGAAATTTCAGTAGAATAATATGGCAAACAGAAGAGAGTTTTTAAAAACAACGGCATTGGCGTCCGCCGCAATTGCGTTACAATCATTTCAGCAAAATTCAGCAGAGGAAGACAATCGTTTTGACGATAAACCGATTAAAAAACCAATCGTACTTGCTACTTGGCAGTTTGGAATGCAAGCAAATCAAGCAGCATGGGAAATTTTAAAAAAGAATGGAAGAGCATTAGATGCTGTTGAAGCAGGTGTTAAAATCCCTGAGGGAGATCCGTCCGAAAGAAGTGTTGGTTACGGCGGAAGACCCGACAGAGAAGGTCGTGTGACATTGGATGCTTGTATTATGGATGAATTTTCAAACATTGGCTCTGTGGCGTGTTTGGAATACATCAAACACCCAATTTCTGTAGCAAGAATGGTCATGGAAAAAACACCTCATGTGATGTTGGTGGGCGAAGGAGCTTTGCAGTTTGCTTTGCAACAAGGTTTTAAAAAAGAAATATTGCTAGTTGAAGAATCTGAAAAGGAGTGGAAAGAATGGCTCAAAACCAATAAATACAGTCCAAAAGCCAACATTGAAAATCATGATACAATTGGCATGATTGCAATGGATTCAGATGGTAATTTATCAGGAGCGTGCACCACAAGTGGTATGGCTTTTAAAATGCATGGGCGAGTGGGAGATTCACCGATAATTGGAGCCGGTTTGTATGTTGACAATGAAATTGGTGCGGCAACTGCAACCGGACATGGCGAAGAAGTTATCCGAATTTCCGGTTCTCATTTGGTTGTAGAGTTGATGCGACAAGGTTTGAGTCCGCAAAAAGCATGTAAGGAGGCAGTAATGCGAATCGTAAAGTTGACAAAAAATCGAAACAAAGAACTGAAAGATATTCAAGTGGGATTTATAGCTCTTAATAAAAAGGGAGAACACGGGTCGTATTGCGTGCAAGGCGGCTTTAATTATGCCCTTCATGACACTAGCGGAAACCGTTTGATAGATGCAGATTATTATTTGAAAGATGAGTAAACTAGAAATAGCTTGTTTTAATACTGCATCTGCAATTATTGCTCAAAATGCAAATGCGGATAGAGTGGAATTGTGTGACGGAATTGAAGTTGGAGGAACAACTCCAGCTACAGAAACGGTGAAACATGTACGCCAAAAGCTGACTATTGATTTGTATGTAATGATTCGTCCGAGAGGAGGTAATTTTAGCTATAGCGAAAAAGAAATTGAACAAATTAAAACTTCAATTATTGAAATGAAAACCCTAGGTGTCGATGGATTTGTTTTCGGAATTTTAAACGAAGATACTACTGTAAATAAACAAATAAATTCAGAATTAGTTGAAGTAGCAAAACCTTTTCCTTGTACTTTTCATCGGGCTTTTGATGAGGTCTCTGATTATAAACAAGCGTTAGAAGATGTTATTTCATGTGGTTTTACAACGATTTTAACCTCCGGAACAAAATCGAATGTAGTTGCAGGAACTCCAATTTTAAAGCAATTGGTAAAAGAAGCTTCAAATAGAATTACTATTATGCCGGGTGGTGGTTTGCGGTCCTCCAATATAAATGAACTAAATCAAATTGTTAAAGCAGCATTTTACCATTCTTCTGCAATTCTTGATGGTAATGGGCTGGCAGATTTTGCAGAAATTCAAGCCTTAAAATTGAAATTAAATGGTTAAGAATTGGCTGAGTACATTTGTTTTTCTATTACTTACTTTTTTGGGATTTACCCAAAATTCTTCTCGTGATTTATCTGTAGAACAATGGCTATTTAAAAAAGGCGGCGATGCTGAATGGTTTTCTGCAAAAGTACCGGGAACAGTTCACACCGATTTATTACATAACAACCTGATTCACGATCCGTTTGTTGGAGCAAACGAAAAACAATTACAATGGATTGAAAATGAAAAGTGGATTTATAAAACTGATTTTATTATATCCAAAGAGGAACTACAAAACAGCACTATCGAATTAATTTTTGATTGTCTAGATACATATGCCAAAGTATACGTAAATGGAGAGAAGGTACTTTCGGCTGATAATATGTTTCGAACTTGGGAAATTAATGTAAAAAACCGACTGAAAATCGGAACGAATACCCTTGAAATTCATTTTGAGTCAGCGTCAAAAATAGGTAAAGAAGAAGCACAAAAATTGACTTATACGTTACCCGAGAACGAACGCGTTTTTGTGCGAAAAGCACAATATCATTTTGGTTGGGACTGGGGTCCCCGTTTTGTGACAGCAGGAATTTGTAAAAAAGTACATTTAAAATTCCGGAATAATGCAACAATTAAAGATGTTCATTACCAACAAAAAGAGCTAAATGCAGAAATTGCAAAAATGGATTTTGTTTTAGCTATCACAGCGGAGAAATCTGGAAAATATCAAATTATAGTGGACAATAAGGAGTTTCCATTTCAATTGAAAAAAGGTTTAAATAGGGTAAAAATTCCCTATGAAATTCAAAATCCGGTTCTATGGTGGTGCAATGGATTGGGAGTTCCACATCAATATGTTTTTAAATTTTCATTGGAACAAAATGATAATAAAATTGACGAAAAAGAACTAAGAATTGGTTTACGTACCATCGAATTGGTCCAAGAAAATGATGAAATAGGTAAAAGTTTCTATTTTAAATTAAACGGAAAACCTGTTTTTATAAAAGGTGCCAATGTTATTCCGCCTGACAGTTTTGTATCGAGGACTGCGGATTCCGCCTATTCTTCAATGGTAAAAGATGCTAAAAATGCAAATATGAATATGTTGCGTGTTTGGGGCGGAGGTGTTTATGCAGATGATTCTTTTTATAGTGCCTGTGATGCAAATGGCATCTTAGTCTGGCAAGATTTTATGTTTGCTTGTGCGATGTATCCCGGGGACAATCATTTTTTAGAAAATGTGAAACAAGAAGTGATTGATAACGTCATCCGTTTGAGAAATCATCCAAGTATAGCTTTGTGGTGCGGCAATAATGAAAATGATGAAGGTTGGCATAATTGGGGTTGGCAAAAACATTTTAATTATTCGAAATCAGATTCTACTGAGATTTGGACCAATTATAAAAAAGTATTTCATGAGTTAATTCCAGGGGTGTTGGATAGTTTACTTTCAAAAAACGAAAATCGCTATTGGTCATCCTCACCTTCATTGGGTTGGGGGCGAAAAGAAAGTTTAACCCAAGGTGATGTTCATTATTGGGGTGTTTGGTGGGGAAAAGAGCCATTTGAAATTTATAATGATAAGGTGGGAAGATTTGTTAGCGAGTATGGCTTTCAAGGAATGCCGTCAATGGAAACTTTGAGTAAAGTGCTATCAAAAGAAGAAATGAATTTTCAATCAGAGGCATTTAAAAACCATCAAAAGCATCCCACAGGTTATGAAACCATTCGTGAATACATGGCACGTGATTATAACGTGCCCGAAAACGTTGATGATTTTGTATATGTGTCTCAATTATTACAAGCGAGAGGAATGAAAATTGCCATTGAAGCACACAGAAGAGCAATGCCGTACTGTATGGGAACGCTTTTCTGGCAATTCAACGATTGTTGGCCCGTAACATCTTGGAGTGCTATGGATTATTATGGCGACAAAAAAGCATTTTATTATCAAATCCAGAAAAGTTACGAGCCATTTTTAGTTCATATTTATCAAAATAATAATGAAATTGAAATCTATACAATCAATGATCATGTAACCGATTTTTCCGGAAAACTGGATTTGAAAATTATGGATTTTAATGGGAACGTACGCTGGAGTAGTGTTGCTTTAGCAAAATCAAAGTCAAATACTTCAGAAATGCAATACAAGATTGCAGATTCTATTTTTAAGCAATTAGATAAGAAAGAGATTGTTTTGCAAGTTATTTTTACTTCAGAAAATGAAATAAATGAAGCGAATTATTTTTTTGCAAAACCTAAAGAAATGGCTCTAAAAAAACCAACATTTCAAGTAAATCAAATGGATAAAAACACCATTGAGGTTACTTCCGATGTTGTTGCAGTAGGCATTTATTTGCAAGCAGATGGAGTTATATTTGACAAAAATTATTTTGATTTACTTCCAAATCAAAAAAAAATTGTCAAAACCTCGGATTATGTTAAAAATCTGAAAATTAAAACGCTGCATGAAAGCCAAATAAAATTT
>NZ_JBILTE010000256.1:0-2910 GCF_044371705.1 Flavobacterium sp.
GATGCAGTTATTGAACAAATAAATTCTTCATGTGAATGTACCACCGTCGATTTTAAAAACAAATCTGTAATAAAGAGCCGAGATTCTTTAGCCATAAAATTTAAAATAAAATCTGATGATTTAAGCTATGGGTTCAACTATAGAACTATAAATTTGCTTGGAAATTTCTATCCTTTTAATAAAAACGTGCATATTACTATTTTCGTCAAGGAGTAAGCCCTCTAATACTTTATTCCCCGATAAGTCAACCGAATGCAAGGAGGGGATTTGTCGGCTATTTGACTTGTGTATGAATTATGTATTATCTATGAGTAAAACCCTTTTGTTTACTTTCTTTCAAGCCGCAGAGTCTCCGCCGGAGGCGGAAGACGTCTGCGGAGACACCAATGGCCAAAGACTATTTCAAGCGCAGATTCCTTCTCCTTTGTCAGATTAAGTCTTAACTACTTCAATTTAAGTTACTCTTATGAAGAATTTATATTTAATATTCTGTTTAGTAATATGTTTTGGCTGCAAAAACCAATCAGATAAAACGCTTGTGGTAAATAAAGCTGAAACGATGCCCATTACTATTTCAATAAAAATTAAAAACCATACACCGGGCTATAGATTAAAAATATTTGAGCCAATTGGTGGTAACTTTAATTACCATTTTTTACCTGAAAAAAATAATTATTCTTTTGTAAAAGACACCACAATAAATTTTAAAACACAAGCTGCAACTCCCGGTTGTTATGTTTTACAATATGAAGCTAATCGTATTATTTTAAATTTATTCCCTAAAGATTCTGTTTTTGTAACTATCGATGAAAAGCAAACGTTGGGCGCCTACAATATCTCAGGCTCTAACGCACCGCTACATATTGGTTATAATAAGCATGCCCATGAGATTTTTTTTGGTAAAGGGTTTGATACTATAGTGGTTGAAAACTTGCCAGATTCGCAAAACATACAACGCATGCAAAAATTTATAGGCGATAAAACAAAATACATAGATGACGCATTAAATGAAGGCGTTGTGAGAAAGGAAATTGCAAATTATTTTAAAGTAGTGCACACAATAGGCGTTGCTAATAATTTTCAAAATGAAATTGCCAGTTTATATGGCAAAACAACCTTTAGCCAACGTACACTATTTACTAATTTCTATAACGTGTTTAACCCATACGATACGCTTATTAGCAAAGCTTTTAATGCAACAAGTTATGTTTTAAAATACATTATAGATGTAAAACGTGATTATACCTTGAGTGTTGCAGCTAAGTTACTTGATACAAGCTTTCGAAACTTAAATGCTGAGCAGCCTACATACGATTATTCTATGTTACCGTCATATTTGCAAGAGAGCATGTATGGCGATTTAATTATTGATGATATAATATCGCCATACGCAGATTTTGACAGAAAATTAATTTATCCATATTACAAACAAAAATTTCCTAATTCACCATATATACCCCTTATTGACAGTTTGGAAATTGTAAAAACACTTGAAGTTAAAGCGAAATTATCACCCAAATTTTTAACCACTGACGGTACATTAAAGCAACTACATTCAAGCCGTTTTAAGGATAAGGCAGTATTTATAGATTTGTGGGCAAGCTGGTGCGTACCATGTATCCAGGAATTTGCTTATAAAGAAAAGCTAGATAAGTTTTTACACGATAACAATATTGAAATGTTGTATATAAGCATGGACGAGATAAAGGACAGTGTAAATTGGAAAAAAATTGTTACCAAATCGTTGTTGGGAAATAATCATATAATAGCTGGCGAGCAATTACGTGCCAATTTGATTAGAACCGTTTTTAAAACCCAGCAATGGAGCATACCAAGGTATGTTTTGCTAGATCAAATGGGAAATATCGTCATAGCAGATGCTAAAAGACCTAGCAGTGAAGATTTACTTTTTAAAGATATTTTAGATGCATTGCCTGTTGTATTATGAATTTTAAATTTGAAAAACAACTACACGAAAATGATTGTGGACCCACAGCTTTAGCAATGGTAATACAGTACCATAATAAAAAGCCAAACCTGAATTTGCTTCGGGAAGATTGCGAGCTGAGTAAAGAGGGGGTTAATTTATTAGGGATAGCATCTGCTGCCGAAAAATTATCATTTAAAACGTTAAGTGTACAAATCTCTTTTGAGAAACTCATAAAAGAAGCCCCCCTTCCTTGCATTGTTCACTGGAACCAAAATCATTTTGTTGTAGTAACGCCAAATTCATCTCTTAAGAAAATAGAAGTAGCAGACCCTGCACGTGGTATAATTTATTCCCCGATAAGTCAACCGAATGCAAGGAGGGGATTTGTCGGCTATTTGACTTGTGTGTGCGGTATGTTTTATCTGTGAGTAAAACCATTTTGATAACTTTCTTTCAAGCCGCAGAGTCTCCGCCGGAGGCGGAAGACGTCTGCGGAGACACCAATTGCCAAAGACCAAAGATTATTTCAGGACTAGACAAAACTTACACTGCAATCAACAAAAGATGCTGAAAGAAATACATTCCTACAACAACTGATTTTTCAACGCAAAGGCAATCAACTCTTTTTGGTTCTGAACATTGATTTTTTTGCATAAACTGTAAATCTTTTTTCAATGTTCGATTTCGACACCTCTAACCGGATGGCTATTTCATTTATAATTATTCCCTTCACAAGAAATTGTAAAATTTCCAACTGCTTATAGGTAACATTTAGTTCATTTGGTTCAAACGCGAGCATTTTCTCTACCAGGGTTTCAATGCCCGGGCCGGAAGCATGGAAATATTTGATTATGGTTCTCCGTAATTTTTTCTTCAATATTTACGGTTTTCCGTAATGTTTTGAAAAAGTATTACGGTTTTCCGCATTTATTTTTTTGAAATGCCGCAGAAATGAGTTTCGTTTAAAATTATGTATCAAA
>NZ_JBILTE010000257.1:0-2902 GCF_044371705.1 Flavobacterium sp.
TGGGGTGTCGGCATTCGGACTTTCCAATCAAACCAATTTATCCCGAAAAGAAAGTGCCGAATTGATTGATGCCTATTATGCCACTTATCCGAAATTGAAAGCCTATATGGCGAACCAAGTTGATTTTGCCAGAGAAAATGGTTATGTGCAAACGGTTTTAGGAAGACGACGTTATTTAAAAGATATTAATTCCGCGAATGCGATGGTGCGAAGCGGTGCCGAACGAAATGCCGTAAACGCCCCAATTCAAGGCTCTGCCGCAGATATTATCAAAATTGCGATGATTAACATTCACAAACGATTGGTAAACGAGCAATGGCAATCAAAAATGTTATTGCAAGTACACGATGAGTTGGTGTTTGATGTGCACAATTCAGAATTAGAAAAAATTCAACCAATGATTAAACACGAAATGGAAAATGCTTTTAAATTGACTGTTCCGTTAGATGTGGAATTGGGAATGGGAAGGAATTGGTTGGAGGCTCATTGATAGTTTGCAGTCGCAGTGTTCAGTTTGCAGTCGCAGTTTTCAGTTTTCAGAGGAACGCTTAAAACTCTGTCAAGGTTTGAAACTTTGACAGAGTTAAATAATCTTAAACAACTTTTCCGAATTCCAGTCAAATAAAAAAACCTTTTAAAAAAAGGCTTTAGTATAAATTTCCGGACTACCGTTAAAGTTTCCTAGTTGAATCTCTTTGTCTCAATTCTGTTTTGACAACAATCGTTTTATACGAATGAATATCCACTTTTCTTTCTAATTTTTCCATCAACAGCTTAGCGGCTTCCGCACCTATTTCAGGTCCGTGCTGACTAATTGTTGACAAACTTGGCGTTAATCTACGTGACCAAACACCATCAGCAAAACCGATGATACATAATTCCTCGGGAATTATAATTCCTTTTTGAATAGCCAATTTCATCGCCATTGTCGAAGAGTGTTCGTCCAATGCCAAAATACCATCTACTTCACCGCTGGCTAACAATTTTTTTAAACGAGAGTCAAAATCTTCTTCACTGTCGGTTTTAATAACTAAGTGATCTGCTACACTTCTATTGTAATCCTGCAACGCACGTTCGTAGCCCAAAGCACGGTGCTTTCCAACACTTAAATTATCAATACACGAAAGTAAGGCAATCTTTTTACTACCTAGTTTTATCAAATGTTTGACAGCTTCCATTGACGACTCAAAATCATCTACTATTACTTTGTCGCAGGAAACATCATCCATTGTTCTATCAAACATGACAATTGGCATGCCTTCACGCAAAATCTCTTTAAAATGAGATGAAACATTTTTAGTTTGTGATTCTTCGGCCACAGAAAGGATAAAACCATCCACTGTTCCATTGCTTAATAAATCCATTGCCTGTTTTTCTTTGGAATGCGATTCATTTGATATATAGGTAATCACATTATAACCTTTCGCATTGGCGGCTTTTTCAATTCCACTGAAAACTTTTGCAAAAAAAGGATTTAAGATATTTGGAATAATCACGCCAATGGTATTGGTGCGTTGGTTTTTCAAATTTTTAGCCATCGTATTTGGCTTATAATTTTGCAATTTTGCATACTCCTGCACCCTGTTTTTAGTTACCGTACCGATTTCATGACTGTCGCTTAAGGCTTTTGAAACAGTTGAAACAGATAATCCTAGATCTTTTGCAATTTGTTTTAAAGTGATTTTTGGCTTCATGGAACTAATTTTAAATGTAAAAATAGTAAAAATATGGTACGAAGTGAATGCTTTGGATTTAATCTATGACAGCAATGACAGAACTAAGCCAAATAGCAACTAAAAACGCAGTACATTTTGATTAGAAATCTATTTTAAATCCTTTGATAACTTGCTAATTGACACAAATTTCAACTTAATTTAACGGTTTAAAAACACTAAAATAAATATTCTTAAATTGGTATTTGGTTTTATCATAAATAATTGTACTTTTGCAACCCCTTTATTGGGGATGGAATGTTTAATTAAAATAAATTATTGTGAACACATTAAGCTACAAGACAGTTTCAGCCAACAAAGCTACCGCAGATAAGCGGTGGATTGTTGTAGATGCTGAGGGTCATAACTTAGGTCGTTTTGCATCAAAAGTAGCCATGCTATTAAGAGGTAAATACAAGCCTAATTATACCCCGCACGTTGATTGTGGTGATAACGTAATTGTTATCAACGCAGAAAAAATCAACCTGACTGGTAACAAGTTGGATGACAAAACGTACATCCGTCACACAGGTTACCCAGGTGGACAAAGAAGCCTAACGGCTAAAGTATTGCAACAAAAAAACCCTGCAACTTTAGTAGAAAAGGCTGTAAAAGGAATGTTGCCTAAAAACAAATTAGGTGCCGAATTATTCCGAAATTTAAATGTAAATGTTGGTTCTGAGCACAAACATGGAGCTCAACAACCAAAAACCGTTAACTTAAACGATCTAAAGTAATGGGAGTTATTCACAAAATCGGTAGAAGAAAATGTGCTGTGGCACGTGTGTATGTTTCAGAAGGAACAGGAAAAATCACCGTAAACAAAAGAGAATTTGAAAACTACTTCCCTACTGCGACTTTACAGTACAAAGTATTGCAACCAATGTCTATGACAGAAAATGCAACCAACTTTGACGTAAAAGTAAATGTACATGGTGGTGGTTCAACAGGGCAAGCAGAAGCTGTGAGAATGGCTATTGCAAGAGCAATGTGTGAGGTAGAAGCTGAAAACAGAGCTATCTTGAAACCAGAAGGATTGCTAACAAGAGATCCAAGAATGGTAGAACGTAAGAAATTTGGACAGAAGAAAGCTCGTAAGAGATTCCAATTCTCTAAACGTTAATACTGAACTTGTTTCAGTATCCGCAGCTTAATACGCTGTAAAAATTTAAAATTATTATTAAAAAAGT
>NZ_JBILTE010000258.1:0-2875 GCF_044371705.1 Flavobacterium sp.
CGGGTCATTTCGCTGAGAGTATTTTTGATGAGGTTGAGTGGTTTCAATTGTTCAAAAGTAAGCTCCATTTGTACTTTCAATTCAACTAATTGACGTGCTTGTTGAGCTTCAAGTAATTGAATCTGAACTTTGATAGGATCGATTTTTTTTTGTTCTTGCATGACTGAACTATTTATTGTTGGCTAAGATTGGAAATAATAAGCTGACGAATAGGTGCTTTAATTCCTTTTCGGACAGTAAAAAACAGTAAAGTTATACCTAAATAAAATCCCCCAACAATGAAAAATCCAATTGCTGTGCAATCAAAGTAAACGGCTAACCAAAAAGCAACTCCAATACTACTTAGCAAAATGAATATTATACTTACAGAAAACAGAATCATTTGTGTGAGTAGTGTAGAAACCAAGTCGGCAGTTTTGTCAATTGCATTGAGTTTTAGCAATTCCACTGAAGTTTTGCTATAATCTTCTACTCTATTAAAAAGTGTTTCGATGGTTTTTTCTGTTGTATTCATTTTTAGTATTGGAGTTTCTGTTAACTTATTTCTCCTACAATTCTACTTTGTCAGCAAAATCTTTGGCCTCTTTTATGGCACCATTGTACTTATTGGCAACTGTGTCATACATGTTGTAAAACTTGCTTTTTAAGTCGTCGGCATATCCTTCACCTTTGTCTGCTAACATTTTTCTGGTTTTGCTACCTTTTTCAGGAGCGAATAGAATTCCTAATAGTGCTCCGGCAGCTAAACCACCTAATACACCTAAAATTACTTGATTGTTTTTCATGATATTTGCTTTTTAAATTATAATTTTTTGTTTACAGTCTTGAACTGCTTCCTCCTCTAATCACTCTCAAGATTATTGCAATTATTGCAATAACTAAAAGTATGTGAATAATTCCTGTTGATTGGTAGGCAAAGAATCCGATTGCCCACATGATGATTAAAATCACCGCTACGTAATAAAGTAGATTGCTCATGGTTTTTATTTTTAAATTGGTTACTAGTTAATTGAATGCAAAACTGGCGTACACTTGTAATACACTGTTTTTAGCATCCGGGAATGTTAAGTTGAAGCCTGAATAGTTTTGTTCTTTACCTACGTTTGTCAACCCGAAGTAGTATCTTGCACCCACTGAAATTGGATCAAAATCATATCCAATACCTGCTGCTAAGCCAGCATCCAAACGATTAAAATCGTCGGTGTTTAAATTGCCTTCAAAGTCAAATATTCCCGAATTAGATTCGTTTGTTACTTTTCCGCTAATCATGTAAGCAACATAACCACCCACTTGAATATTGAAGTTATTTGTAATATTGTAAACTATTAATAAGGGTACTTCAATGTAATCTAATTTGAATTTTGTTGTGCCTGTTGCAAAAGTCTCATTGTAGGTTAGTTCTGCACCTTTATTAGTATAATATGCTTCCGTTTGAACTGCAAATGATTCTGACAATGGGAATTTTGCAAACAGACCAATGTTAAATCCGGTTAGCATTTGATCGTCGTCGATCGTATCAACGTATAAGTTTGAAAGACTCAATCCGCCTTTTATACCTATTTTTGGTGCTTTGTCATAATTTTGAGCATTCATTCCAACACTAAAAATTCCGAGTAAACCTAGTAATAATACTTTTTTTAAATTTTTCATTTTGTTTTTGATGTTCACACATCGTTTAATTATTTTTTGTTTTCAGTAAAGTTTTTAAAGGAAGTACCTAACTCATTCATGTCTCTATTAAATTCTTCTTTAAATTTTGTCCAATCAGTTTTATAACTTTCATAGGATTTTAATCGTTCATCCAATTCGCTATTTCTGGCTTCCAATGTGTTGATTCGTTCTAAATCGGCTGTATTCTTATTCACTCGTAATTCTGCAATTCTTACTTTATTTGCCTGAATTTTCACTTCAGTTTCCGCTTTATAAAGGTCATATTCTGAATCTGAAGCCAATTTTTGAGCATCCTCTTGCAATTCCACTTTTACGTCATTTAAATCTTCTTGGGCTTCCAATAGATTTTCTTCCGCTGTTTCTGAATTTGTTTTGTTGTCTTGACAACCAACAAAAGTGCCTGTTGAAAGAAAGAGAGCTGCAAAAAGTGTGGTCATTTTTAAATTTTTCATAGTATTGGTGTTTAATTATTAAAAATTGCTTGTTGATAATATTGTGTACATTCCGGGATATTCAACATTTCCATCGTCTTCCGCTGTTACAAATATTTTAACAGGTTTAAAAGGTGTGGCTGTTTCAAAATCAGCTTTTAATTTTGATGACATCATCGAACTTCCACTTTTAACTTGTCCGATATTTTTAGTAGATTGTTGGTCGGTAACCATCCAAATTACATAAGTTTTCTTTGGCGGGTCTAAACGGTCCACTTCGGCCAAATTGTCAAATTTGATTTTTATTCCATAATTTTTGTTACTGTTTTTTGAGATTTTTACATCGCCTCTAGCAGCAGGAACGACCGGTGAATTTTCAAATTGTACTTTTTTAGAGCATGATTGCATGGGTAAAAGCAAGCCTAAAAACAGTACACCCAGTGCCATTTTTGTCAAAGCCGATTTTATTAAAATTGTTTTCATTGTATTCTTTTTTAGTGCTCGCAACTGGCGATTCAGAGTAATAGAATATTACAGTACAAAGGTTTAACTATATTCAGCCTTTTGCCTTACACAATTTGTATAATTGATTACAACATTCACACATCTGCAAAAAAGCAAAAAAAAGCAAATAAAAAATTGATAGTTTTAGTCAAATCTTATAAGTGCTAGTGGTTGGGTTTATTATGTTTTTTTCGCGTTAATTTTTTGATAAGTTTTAACAAGAATCTCATTCAAAAAGTCTAAATTGTTATATTTGTCAATACACTCCT
>NZ_JBILTE010000259.1:0-2855 GCF_044371705.1 Flavobacterium sp.
CAAAAATGATAATGCAGCTTTTTTCAATAAAACTCATATTAGCATTTAGTGTAAATTGGGACTCAACAGACAAAACTGAAACAACAACAGAAAATAAAACAACGACCCGCTAACAGCCGTTTGCCGCAATGGGGGCTGACGTGGTTAATTGAGCATTCTACTTCAAATCAACTTTAGTGCTGGGTTGACAGTTTTGTGCCCTGAAATCCCGCACGAACGCCAAGCACAAAACCGTTATAGCAAACCTTAAAAAACGACACGACAACTGTCACACCTTGAAGTTTTGAGTATCTAACTGTCAAACATTAAAGCAGACAGTATGAACAGAATTATTTTAATCGGACTTGCAACGGCTATTTTGATGTCTTGCAACAATTCAACTCAAAACAAAAAGGAAATGACAATGGAACAACAAACGGTAGGAATGGTGGAAATCACCACATTTAAACTCAATCAAGGGGTTACGGCAAAGGATTTTGAACAATCTGCAAGAGCAATGCAAAAAGACTTTTTAGAAAAACAAGGCGGTTTTATAAAAAGGGCTTTGACTGTTTCAGAAGACAGCACTTGGACTGACGTAGTATTTTGGAAAGACTACCAATGTGCAGAGAATACAATGAAACTTTCGGAAACGTCAAAATTGGTTCTTCCTTTTATGGAGAAAATTGATTTCAACTCTGTTAAAATGAACCTGACAACCCCAGTCATCATTGAAGAATGAACGCAAAGCAATTAGAGCAATGGATTTTAGAAAACTATCAGGGTGTAATCGTAACTGATGCCTATCGTGAGCGAAGCTTCTTTTACAATCCTGATGGTTTCCTGCCAAAAGGAATATACATTTCCACAATCAAAGAAAGTGACGGACCTAATGACAAGGCTTCCAATTTAGACAGAGAAGGAATTTATCGTTTAAGTCTTGGTGTTGGCAAAAAACAATACCGACAACTATTTGGTGATATTCCTAAACGACCCGCAAAAGGCGAGATAGTAGAACTTGATTTTGATTTCACCACAACGGGTATGTTGATGCCACATCCTATTTATGCTTGGTTAGGATGGGTTTGCATCAATAATCCAGACAGTGAAAACTTAGATTTGTTGAAACATCTTTTAGATATTTCTTACCAAAACGTATTGACTAAATTTGCAAAGAAAAAATGAGTAACCCATTTCAAACCCAATATCAAGACAGAGACGATAATGAACTGATTGCACAAGCAAGGGAAGGTTCAAAAATCGCTTTAGAAACATTGATAAAAAAGCACCAACACTACATTTACAATGTGGCTTTAAAGATGACATTGAGCCCATTTGATGCAGAAGATGTAACACAAGAAGTGTTGATAAAAGTCATTACTAATCTTGCACAATTTAAAAGTGAAAGCAATTTCAGAACTTGGTTATACCGCATTACTTTCAATCACTTTCTCAAAATGAAAAAAGCTTGGTTGGAAGACTACATCACTTCTTTTGACCAATATGGCAGAGAACTTGAACAAATGCCAGATACAGACCTTTTCGATTTGGAAAAAGCAGAGATGAAAGAATTAATACAAGAAGCAAACATCAGTTGTATGATCGGAATGTTACTTTGTTTGGATAGAGAACAACGCTTGGTTTACGTTTTAGGCGAAATATTTGGTATTGACCATACATTAGGCTCACAAATGTTGGACATTACCAAAGATAATTTTCGTCAAAGACTTTCAAGAGCAAGAAGAGACCTTTACAATTTTATGAATAACAAATGTGGCTTAATCAACACTTCAAATTCTTGTCGTTGCGACAGAAAGACAAAATCATTCATTAAAGCAGGTTGGGTTGACAAAGACAAAATGAAGTACAACACTTCATATCTAAAAAAGATAAATGACGAAGCCACAAAAAAAGCAGAAGACCTTTGCGACCTGACAGAAATTGAATATGCTGACCTTTTCAGAAACCATCCATTTCAGGAAAAAGAACATCATAAAAAACTATTTACTAACTTGCTTACGGACGACAGAATTTCAAACTTGTTTAACCTGAATTGAAAGAAAGGCTGGCTATAACTGCCGTTTGGCGTAATGGCGGGTGAAGTTGTTAATTTAAAATTCTATCTCGCATCAATCCGCCACTTCGGGTAACGGCAAACAGTTAGCTGCTAGTAAATTTCGAATATACTATGGATACAGACGATTTATCAACTGAAACATATTCAGGTATTTTAGGTGAGGCTGAAAAACTTAGCCACGATTTAACGCTGCAATATGGAATATTATCTTATGAATGCTCAAACGAACAAGAATATATTGATAATGCAGAAAAACTTACAAAGAGGTTAATAAAAGCAAAATCATACGATTTAGATGAAATATTTTTTGGCAATCCACCAAACAAAGAAGACTTAAATAATACTCTGTCTATGATTTTAAAAAACATTGAGAAGTTAAAAAACAATTCCTATTGATAAAAAAACTTATGATTATTAGTTCTAAAATGTAATAGATAGTACCTTATCTGACAGCTACGACTATGAAAGTAGTCCAATGTGGTTTGATGGACCAAAATTTGATATTAAATCCATTTTGCTGTATTTCGTTTGATATCTAACATTTGACACAAAGACCCTATTGCTGTCATTTGTTTGATTTTAATTATATTTGCATTCTCAAGCATAAGATATAGTGGCAAAGGATTTTATCATAGAAAGGCTGAAAAAGGAATTCATAGGAAGAGAATCCTTTTCAAGAGTAGAACTTTTTGACTTCTACCGACAATTTGAACCCGATTTGAAAGAAACAACCTTCAGATGGAGGATTTACCATTTGAAGGATAAAAAAATCATTATTGCAATTAAAAAGGGACTTTTT
>NZ_JBILTE010000098.1:0-10069 GCF_044371705.1 Flavobacterium sp.
AAGTACTATTAATTTTGCAGTACTTACTTGACAATTAATTTTCTTGTCGCAGTAGCCTCTCCTTCTTTGATTTTAATCATGTATACACCCGGAGACAAGGCAGAGATATTCAATTCCTTTGAGGTAAGTGTTGCTTGAAGTACTATTTTACCCAATACATCGTAAATAGTTACTTCTTTGGTTAATGATGAATTGGTAGTTATGTAAATTTTACCCGTACTTACTGGATTAGGATAAAAACTCAATCCTTCAACCGTAGTTTCCTGCGGCTTAGGTTTGTTTTCCTGAGCAAGAGCATTCTCACCAAGAAAACAAAATAATAATAGAATGATATAAAAGTATTTTTTTTCCATGTCACAATTTTCATTTGTAAAGATATAAATTTATTTCAAATAGTATACCAAAAAAAAACAGTTGTCAATAAAACAACTGTTTGAATAGATATAAAGTTGAATTTACTCGATTACAAGATTGTTTTTGGATTGCCACTTTCTGGCATTCTTATCATAATAATTGTTGTCGTCTGGAAATTCAATATAAAATTCACCATTGGCATTTTTGGTGTAGTATTCGGTTAAATCTTCACCGTCGATATACTTTTCAAAAAGTAATTTAGTTTTTGCTTTTAACTCAGGAATTTCCATTTTCCAGGTTCTGAATGCTTCTTCAAAAGAAGTGATTTTGCCGTCTTGATCTTTGGTTAATTTACCTGCGGTAACCACTCGTTTCACTTTTAAACTTGGAGCAATACGAGCAAGGGCAAAATATATTTCATTTGATTTTTCGTCAACATAATAATGATATAATTCTGCACTTTTAGCTGTAAGTTGATAAATAGAATCATATTGAGACTCGAACTTTGTTTCATGAGTCGCATTTTTTGCCAGTTTATCTGTGTACCGAATAATTTCGTACTTGAATGACTCCACTTGTGTATCAGTCAAATAGTCGGAAGGCAAAATCTTTTGTGGTTCTTTTTGACAAGAATATAGGAAGACGATAACAAAAAGCGTATAAATAAATTTCATTTTCATTTTAAATTTTAAAAAAAGAGCCTAATCTAGTAGATTAAGCTCTTTCAAATATAATAAATTATTAAGACTAGTAAACTTTAGTTACTGGGTTAAATTCAGCCCATCCATCAGTCCAGTCTGTAGCACCAAATGCTCCTCTGTAAGTTGTTGCAGTAAAGAAAGCATCTGTTAATTTAGGATTAGTAAATGCAGCACCAGAAGTTAAAGTACCAGCTGTAACTCTAAAATCAGGGTTCGATGCATAACCTGTACTTGTGTTTGTTCCAAAGAAAATATTAGTATTTAAACCTAATGCTAAATAGTAAGCAGGTAAATCTGTACTTGTGTCAGTTACGTTAGTAGCGGTCCACCATGTTCCCACATTAGTAGCTGTTGCAGTCATACCTGTACCAACTGAGTAAGTTAACAATGGGGCAGACATTATATTGTTTATCATCACACCTGTTCCTGCTGCATAGTTGTCAAACACAGACTGTTGATTGAAACGCAAACCTCTCGGCATGCCCACAAAAACAGAATTTGCGATTGTTAACGCTGTTCTTCTTCTAGCGTCAATTGCATGTTGGTAGTTACCGTTGACTGTTTGAGTGTTGGTAGCTCTTGGGCCTACACCTGTAAAGTTAGAGAATACACCTGTTGTAATTAAAGTAGTTACGTTGTCATTTGGACCGTTATCGGTTTCAAAAATGTTTGAACCTGATTGGTCGGCATAACTACCGTAACGAACAGATACGCCAAATTGTACTTTTCCTGTGAAACCGAAGTCAACGTCAAAACAGTCATCCCACATTGCAAAGGCAACTAAGTGTTTGGAATTAATTGAACCACCAAACCACTCGAAACCGTCGTCACCACCAAAAGAAACTTGTGTGTAATCCATTTGAGTTCCGCTACCTACACCACCTAAGGTGATAGAGTTTGTTTCATTATTTGGTGTTAATTCAATTCCGGCGAATTCTACACGTACATATTTTAAAATTCCTGAATTATCTGCATTATTAGTGCCACCAAAAATTACTGCTGGTGTGATACCTTCAATTGCTGGATCCGGCTGGTTAACAGGAGCATTTCCTAAGATAACGATACCACCCCAATCCCCGCGGTCACGTGTTCCTGGAGCCAATGCTGAAGTAAATACAATTGGTTCTGCAGCAGTTCCGTCTGCAATCAATTTACCACCTCTATCAATTACTAAAGTACCTTTTGTTGCTTTGTCACCAAAGATTACGGTACCAGGCTGAACGGTTAAAACAACTCCTGTTCTAACAAATACTTGCCCTTTAATTAAATATTTTTTGTCTTTTGTAAGTGTACGAGTAGTTAAATCACCCACTAATTCAACGGGCAAATTAGGATCGACGATAGGTGTATCGTCATCTACTACCACAATTGGGTTGTCGTCACTACTACAAGATGTCATTGAAATGGCAAGAATTGCCAAGAACATGCTAGCTCTTAAAATTAGATTTTTTTTCATAAGTGGTTGTTTTAATAATTTAATTTATAGTTGTTTAAAAGTTATGTGTTACGCCGAGAGAAAACAAAGCTCCTCTCTTGAAAATAGAGGTTGGATTATCGACGCTTTCATCGATAGTTTCATCTCTATTGGAATCTTCAAAAAATCGGTATTCATCATCTAAAAGGTTTTGTATGCCAAATTTCACTGTAGTTTCTTTAAAAGCTTTTGAAACTGTTAAATCTAAACTGTTTCTTGAAAGTTCATAAATGGTTGGAAAGTTCACATCACCTACGGAGAAAATACGATCACCAAAACGGTTATAGATTACATTGGCAGAGAATCCTGTCTCGTCGTTATATCCTAACGCCGCATTCACAATGTAAGGGGATTGACCTTGTAAGGCACGAACTTGTTGTTGTGATGTTACACTTGCACCTAAATCAACTTCAGAGAAAATATAGGAAGCATTTATATTCATTGAAAGCCTTCCCAAGTAAAGATTATTGGTCCACTCTTTAAATGATTTTCTGAATTCAAGTTCTAAACCATAATTGAAAGCACTGTCTGCATTGGCATAGTTAAACTGAGGTTGTTCCGTTGTAATTTGTGTGACATTTTCAATCGGATTATCAAATCTTTTGTAGAATGCACCTAAACTCATGGTTTCTCCCTTACTTGGATAGAATTCATAACGTAAATCTAAGTTATCAATTTCTGCAGTTTTCAAGCTTGAGTTACCAACACGTGCCGCTTCATTTTCGTAATCGTAAAATAAGAAAGGGGCAATTTCTCTGAACTCCGGACGGTTCACCGTTCTGCTGTATGCAAATCGAAGTAACGATCTTTCGCTGATGTTATAACCAACGTTTAAGGATGGTAAAAAGGAAGTAACCGGGTTTTCAACATCAATCACACCGGCATCAGAAGCACCTTGAAGAGACAAAATATTGTGTTCTACACGAACACCACCTGAGATATCAAATTTATAGACCGGAAATTCACCATAGAGATAACCTGCAGCTAAGAAATTGTCAGCATTGTAGGAGTCAATGGCTCGCGTACCTTCTTTTAAAATCCAACCATCGGTTGTGTTGACGTATTCAGGACTAAAAACTTCAGTTAAAGGCAATTGCTTTAAGAAATTAACACGGTCGATTCCATAATCCGGTAAAAAGTAGGACACATAGCGAGAATCAAATTCTCTTTGTCTGTAATCCATATAATAACCCGTTTTAAGTTTTATAGGGTTTAATTCTTCATCATTTTTAACACGCTCGATAATGTGTGTATAATTGGCACCATTATTTACTGAATACTCCTTTAAAGTTCCAAAATATCTTCCGGTGTCGAATAGGTTTGACGAAGCAGGATCAATCATTTCATACACCGAATTTGGATTTTCAGCGTCTTTAATGGTTCTGAATCTTCTTAAATCTGGTTCAGATTCATACATATAATTATAACCCGCTACCCAATCAATAATATTGGTATTATTTAATTGATGGATGCCTTCTAATTGACCTGTATAAATGGATCTGGATTTATAACCTAACGAATAGTTTCTAAATAAATCTTCACCTCTTTGTAAAAAGTTATTACCATTTCTAATGGTAGTTTCATTTTCACCAATTTGATTGAATAAATTTTTAAACTTAATCGTATTATTGTTGTTTAATTTTAAAATCCAGTTGGATAAAACAGTTACTCTGGCTTCGTTCTGATTATAATTATCCAAATAGTTCAACCATAAAGGGGGTCTAGTTTCTCCCTCATTTAAAGTAGTATATCTGGTAAATTGTCTTTGGTAGGTTTGATAAGTATTGGAATAACCAAACGAGTTAACCGATTGCAAATTCATTCCATTGGTAAATTTTTTACTTCTTCCAAAAGCAAAACCGAAATTATTATCTATTAAAGCTGTGCTTTGATTTGGATTAAAATTGTTTTGCAATTTTGTATTTGAAGCTGTAACGCCAACTTCAGGAATACTATTAATTAAGTCAGCCGATGGGAACGTACTTGGTAAAGTTCTAAATTCATAATCAAAACCCAAAAAATCCGTTTTTGATCCATTACTTTGAAAATAATCTTGCAAAGAAGTATTATTTCTGTAGCCAAATCCAACACTGAATGTATTGAAATTTGTAATGTTTTCAGAAGTTGTAATGTTAATAATACCTCCCGAAAAGTCACCGGGTTTATCAGCTGATCCCGTTTTAACAATTAACATTTTGTCAATAGCTTTGGTAGGAATCAAGTCAAAAGCAAAAGTTCTTTTGTCAACTTCGGTACTTGGAGCAACAGCATTGTTAATTAATACGTTATTGTATCTTTCACTCAAACCTCTGATCATTACAAATTTTCCGTCAACAATTGTAACGCCAGGGACACGCTGAATAGCATCTGCCGCATTACTGTCGGTTCCTTTCGACATTTGTTCGGCAGAAATGGCACTTACCACTTGTTTGGCTTCTTTCATCTCGGCCATAATGGCGGCTTCGGTATTTTTCTTTCTTGAAGTAACTACCACAACATCCTCAAGCATTACTCCTCCTCCTGCAGTTAACGATCTATTAACCGTAACGTTTTGTCCCGCTTTAATGGTTATTGGAATATCAATAGTTTGGTATCCTAAAAAACTGAGTTCTAAAATGTAATTACCCGGATCAACTGATAACGAAAATTTTCCATCGGTATCCGTTGTTGTTCCAATGCTAGTGCCTTTAATAAGTGCGTTTGCAAATGGCAAAGGTTCGTTGTTCATATCTTTGTCGGTAAGAACACCTGAAACTGTTCCTTTTTGAGCATGTGATAAGAACGTAAGCAATAGTGTAATAATAAGTATTCTAAATTTCATTCGTGTGTTTATTAAATTTGGGGCAAAGTAAAGGCGATAATGTAAAGTTGAAGTTACACACTTGTTATGCTTTCGTGTTTAAAGCGTTACCAAATTGTTACCACATTAAATTACTGTTAACAACTTAATTCGTTTTGATTTATCTTTACCTTTACATTCTCAAAAAATACAATTACGTATCATGAAGAAAAAAGACATTAAGATCTTGTTGGTTGATGATGAGCAAGATATCCTAGAAATAATAGGGTACAATTTGGCTCAGGAAGGCTATCAAATCGTTACTGCTACCAATGGCAAAGAAGCAATTCAAGTAGCGAAAAAGGAACTTCCGCAATTGATTATAATGGATGTTATGATGCCTGAAATGGATGGGATGGAAGCTTGTGAAAACATTCGAAGATTACCAGAACTCTCCAACGTTATTATTGCATTTTTAACGGCACGTAATGAAGACTATTCACAAGTGGCAGGTTTTGAAGCCGGAGCCGATGATTACATTGCTAAGCCAATCAAACCCAAAGTATTGGTAAGTAAAGTTAAAGCTTTATTAAGAAGAATGAAAGAAGATGAAGCAAAAGGAGATATTTTGAATGTAGGTGGAATTGAAGTGAATCGTGAAGAATATAAAATTGTTCAAGACGGTAGAGAAATAGTACTACCGAGAAAAGAATTCGAATTATTTTATTTGCTGGCATCGAAGCCCGGAAAAGTTTTTAAAAGAGAAGAAATTTTAGATAAAGTTTGGGGCAACGAAGTGGTAGTTGGAGGCAGAACTATTGATGTTCATATTCGTAAACTTCGCGAAAAAATAGGTGACGAATTATTTAAGACTATCAAGGGCGTAGGCTACAAATTTGAAATTTAATTTTCTTTTTTAGTTATTAAAATAGCTTACTTTTGAAGGGTTATTTAAAAAGCTTTTTTAATGGCGATAAGTTTTAAAAAAACGTACAAATTTGCGGTGAAGTCCGCGTTCTATATAACCCTTTTCTCCGGTGGGTTTCTTACTTTATTGTTGTATTTTTTCCAACAGCTAGATTACTTATTGATTGGTGTTTTTACAGTATCGATGTATGTTTTCTCGTTTTTCGTCATTCAATACCGTGTGGAGCGTTTCATCTATCGTAGAGTAAAAAAAATATACGACGATGTTTCTTTGCTGGATTCAACAACTTTCAGAAGTCAGCCGATTACCACTGATATGGCAACTTTAACCCGACAAGTTAAAAAGTTTGCCACCGATAAGAAATTAGAAATTGAAACATTAAAAGTTCGTGAAGAATACCGTAGGGAATTTTTAGGAAATGTTTCACATGAATTAAAAACACCTCTTTTTACCGTTCAAGGATATATTTCTACACTTTTAGACGGTGCGGCCAATGATAAAACACTTCGAAAAAAATATTTAGAACGAGCTGAAAAAGGCGTGGAACGTTTGATTTATATCGTGAAAGATTTAGATATGATTACCAAGTTGGAAACAGGCGATTTAAACTTGGAGTATGCTGAATTTGATATCATTGAAATGATCAAAAACGTTTTTGACTTGCTTGAAATGCGTGCTGCTAAGAAAAAAATAACATTAACCTTTGATACCAAATACGCGAAACCCATTTTGGTAAATGCAGATGAAGATAAAATTCAGCAAGTAGTAACCAATTTAGTGATGAACTCCATTAAATACGGCAGAGAGGGAGGAACAACTGAAATAAGCATCGAAGATTTGGTTAAAAATAAAATAATTGTCAGAGTTACTGATAATGGAGAGGGTATTCAAAAACAGTATATCCCACGATTGTTTGAACGCTTTTTTAGAGTCGATAAAAGTGGAGCCCGTTCTGAGGGTGGTTCCGGTTTAGGCTTGGCAATTGTAAAGCATATTATTGAAGGTCACAACGAAAAGATTTATGTAGAAAGTCAATACGGCGTAGGTTCCGAATTTTCATTTACGCTCGAAAAGAAGAAATAATTTCTTCCAATTTAAGTCGGTTTTGAAATGTTCTAGACCTTTATATAAATCAACTTCATACAAATTTTCAATGGTAAATTTGTCTTGTTTGGCATAAGGTACTATCCCTTCTTTTTTATATTTTTTAGCCAAGTATTCCTGTTCAAATTGACCGGGAGTTGGGATAAAAAAACATTTTTTACCTAGCTTCGCCAAATCCATAACAGTTGTGTATCCGGAACGACTTAAAACCAAATTACTTTCATTAAAAGTTTGTTCCAATTCGCTCGTAGTCATAAAGTTGTAATAGGTAACCGAACCAATTTCTTCTTTTTTTTGTTCAGATTCAATGACACCTCTCACAAAAACAACCGCTCCTTTATATCTTGTTAGTTCCGATTTTAGATGAGTTTCCAGCATCGTGCGTTGTGGTTCCGGTCCGGATAGAATGACCATTAAATCATATTTTTTTGGAAGCGTACGTTTGTTTAAACGACTCAACGGACCGATGTAATTTATTTTAAAATGCGGATTTTTGATATGTCCGAGTCTGCCCGTTAAGTTGGGCATTTCTGCTACATCCGGAACCCAACATTCATCGTATTTTTTAATAATGTATTGATGAATTTTACTAGTGATCCAACTAGTGTTTCCCGTTAAAACATTTAATTGATGCGTGATAAAAACGGAAGGGATTTTTTTGGAATAAATGCCCAAACGATTGTCTGAAATAATACCACTTAACTCATATTCTTTGACCCACTTTTTTACCAATTTACGTTCCAAATAAATGGCCTCCATCATTTTTGGACTATTTTTGATGAGTTTCCATTTAAAGAAAGCTCCTTTTTTGGCATACTCAATTTGATACGACGGAAGCTCCAGAAAAATTAAATCCGGAAATTCTTTTTGAAGTATTTGCAAAGCCACGCCATCAGAGGCAATAATGGCTTCAAAATTGTTTTCCAATAACGATTCGATGATAGGAATGCAACGGGTAGCGTGTCCCAATCCCCAATTTAAAGGAGCAATGAGAATTCTTTTTTTTGAATGTTCCAAGTCTTGATAACTCATTTAATAATTGCAAAAGTAATAGTAATAATGATAGGTTATATTTCCTTAATTTTACCAAAAAATTAAGTTACGTGGGGAGTAAGAACAAATTAAAGCGTTTTAGAGAAAATGAGACTTTTGGCAATGTAATTGAACCAACTCGTGAAGAAGTTGTATTGGGAGCATTTAAATGGAAAGGAAATTGGAACAAGGAATTTTTTAAAAACGACCATCCATTGATTTTGGAATTGGGATGCGGCAAAGGTGAATATTCTGTAGGTTTGGCGGAACGATATCCCAAAAAAAATTTTATTGGAATTGATATCAAAGGTGCCCGTTTTTGGAGAGGTGCAAAAACAGCAGTCGAAAATAATTTGACGAATGTTGGGTTTTTACGTACTCAAATTGAATTACTGGAATTTTGTTTTGCTGAAAATGAAGTAGATGAAATTTGGATTACTTTTCCCGATCCACAAATAAAATATAAGCGAACAAAGCATCGGATGACGAATTCCGAATTTTTGCAACGTTATAAAAAGGTACTTAAACCCGATGGATTGATGAATTTAAAAACTGATAGTGAATTCATGCACGGCTATACCTTAGGTTTGCTTCACGGTGAAGGGCATGAAGTTTTGTATGCCAATCATAATGTGTACCGTAATGAAGGAGCACCGGAAGTAGTAACAGCCATTCAAACTTTTTACGAAAAACAATATTTAGAAATCAATAAAGCGATTACTTATATTCAATTCAGAATCAAGTAAAAAAACCATATGAATATCGGACTTCACTTTTTATTCGGTTTTGTTGCGGCAACGATAGGTACTATTTCGCCGGGGCTAATCAATATGACCGCAGCAAAATTCAGCTTGAGAGATGGCCGCGGAAGAGCTCTGTGGTTTGCTTTTGGTGCTGCAACAATTGTTTTTTTTCAGACTTTAGTGGCCGTTCTATTTGCTCGATTTATTGAAAGTCGTTCAGATATTAACACGATGCTTCAGGAAATTGGCTTTGTAATTTTTGCGGGGCTGACCTTCTATTTTTTTTGGATGGCTAAAAAGGGTAAGAATACTAAAAAGAAAGACGAAATTAAAATAAGAACCAAATCCAGCCGGTTTTTCTTAGGAATGTTACTGTCAATTCTGAATTTGTTTCCCATTCCCTATTATGTTTTTATAAGCATAACATTAGCATCGTTTGATTATTTTTATTTTGAAACGATTTATATTTATTCATTTTCTTTAGGTACAGCATTGGCTGCTTTTTTAGTCTTTTTTGGTTACATTGTTTTTTTTAAAAATAAATCAGCCAAAACTTCTCTCCTTTCAGAAAACATTAATTATTTTATTGGTGGAATCACTGGAATAGTTGCTTTGGTGACACTTTTTAAACTCATTTTCAATTAAATTTTACGAACGATGGAAGAAAACTTTTTTGAAAGAGTTTACCAAATCGCACGTCAAATACCTTATGGACGAGTTACTTCTTATGGAGCAATAGCTAAAAGTTTGGGTGCTGCCCGTTCAGCCCGAATGGTCGGTTGGGCCATGAATGCTTCACATAATTTGGAAGACGTACCGGCACATCGTGTGGTTAACCGAAACGGCATGCTTTCCGGAAAACATCATTTTCAAGGCACAAATTTGATGCAGCAATTGCTGGAAAGTGAAGGAGTTGATGTGGTTGACAATCAAATTGTTGATTTTGAGAAATTT
>NZ_JBILTE010000261.1:0-2841 GCF_044371705.1 Flavobacterium sp.
TTTACTTCCTCAAAAAAGTTCTAAAATTCTATCTTAATTTATCAACACAGTATGTTAATTTAATGTTACCTCAGTATCAAGCAATTATGAAATACTGTTAACAATAGAACTATTTAATGTTTATTTTATGATAAAGATTAGATTATCAGTTATTTAGTGAATTTATGTTTTTTGCCGCTGATTCGCTGATTTTTAAAACTTTATTAAAATAAATCAGCGAATAAGCGGGTTTTAATTATCCTCTTAATTTCCATACTGCTCGAAAAGTTGCTTTAATAAATAGCCATTTCGGCAAGGACATCATTACTTTTAAATCAGAAAATAGAGTGCCTTCTTCATTTAAAAATGTGAAGATTTCTTGCACTGAATTTTTTTCAAAAAGTGTTCCAAAAAGTTGAGCACCTAATTCGTTATTTTGGTGTAAAACTTCCAACAAAATTAAGTCATAGAACCAATAGCGGTTTTTTTGATGGAATTTGGTTAAGTTTTGACTAGTTTTTAGAAAACCAACCAATTTTTCGCATTGTTTTTTACTATTGAAAAAAGTAAAACCTGTACTAGCTTTTGTCCAACCACCAGCTGTTCCGATAAATAAAACACGTTCAGAATTTTGTTTGTGAAAAGCAAAACACGTCATTGGTATATTTCCGGCTTCTTTTTCTACAATTTCATAATCGGTGATTCCGCGATATAGAAGATACTGTTCTATGGCTTTTTCGTATTCGTTTTTTTCCAATAAATCTTCAGAAAACAGCGTATATTCAAACAAGGCTTCTTTTTTTGAAGTCGGCAGAACATACATAAAGCGGGTATTTCCGTTTTGTACAATCGTAAAATCCATCAATTTCACTTCTGAATCATCAAAAATTTCTTCTTTTGTTTTGATAAACCAGCCGATGAAATGTTGTTTTAAATACGGATACTTGGTTTGATTGAGAATTGTATTAACATCGAAAAAACTGTTCAATAGTAAATTACAAGAATACGTTTGATTTTTTCCTTGAACTTCAACTGAATTTTCAATTGTTTTCCAACTTAAAATTTTATCTTTTTCAAAAGTAAAATTAGATTTTGATGAAATAGTGTCGAATGCCAGTTTGTAAAAATCACTACTTCGAATCATTTTGTACAAATACGGATGCATATCAAACGATTGTTGAAAATCTTTATTTCCTACGAATGCTTTTTCCCAAGTTTTGGATAGGATGGAGTCGAATTCACCATAGGGTTTTTCCCAAAAACACCAAGTTCGATCGTTTTGATTTTTGATTTCTTTATCAATGAGAAGAATTGATTTGTCATCAAACCATGAATCATTCGCCATCCGATAGGCGGTGAGCAAACCTGATAAACCGGAACCGAGGATGATGTAATCGTATTTTTTCATTGTTATTTTTTTGCCGCTGATTCGTTTATTTTTAATTAACTAATAAAACAGGAATCATCGGCATCCTTAAAATCTATTCTTAAAATTCTTAAAATCCTCATTCAATCCCTTAAAATCCAAAACGCCTTTTCTGTTTTTCAAATGATACAAAATGACAAACGATTTTTCAATCCGTAATTGTGAACTTTTGTATTTGTTTACCACATGAATCAACGAACGTTGTTTTCCTGGTGTGAGTTGGTGAAAGAGTTCACTTCCTTCGGGATCGCTAAAAAAAACTTCTTGCATTTCCTCCGAAAGAGGCATGCCGTATTTGCTTTCGTCTTTCTCCAATGTTACTTCAATGTCGTCGTTCAAATGTAAATTTAGTTTTTTACAGACTTCTCTATTCAATAAAATGTAATGAAAAGTCACTTTTGGAAGCATCGCACAATGAAAAGAATACTCGTTTTTTAACGTGCAAATAAAACGTTTGTCTTTAGCTTCAGTATGTAATTGTTGAAAAACGGACTCCGGGATTGGGATATGTAATTCCCAATACAAAGCTTTGTCATCAAAGGAGCAAATCTGTCCGTTAAATTTCATACCGAGCTCATTGAATTTGATTATTTTTGTAAAGATAAAAATAACAACTTAACGATAGTATGAAAATATCCATTGGAAACGACCATGCAGGTCCGGATTACAAAAAAGCAATTGTAGCATTTTTAGAGAAAAATGGTCACCAAGTATTTAATCACGGAACAGACACGGTAGACAGTGTCGATTACCCTGATTTTGGACATCCCGTTGCAACGGATGTGGAAACAGGAAAGGCAGATTTGGGAATTGTAATATGCGGCAGTGGAAACGGCATTGCCATGACGGTTAACAAACACCAAGGTATCAGAGCTGCTTTATGTTGGACCAAAGAACTAGCAGGTTTAGCAAAATTACATAATGATGCTAATATTATCAGTATTCCGGCACGATTTACTTCCATTCCGCAAGCAGTGGAAATGGTGGATACTTTTTTGAAAACAGAATTTGAGGGAGGAAGGCATCAGAATCGAGTGAATAAAATAAGTTGTTCATAACGATTTAAACCATTAAGGAATTAAGGTTCATTAAATTATGTTCTTAATTTTTCTTAGGGGTTTAAAATATTATTACTTTAAAACTAATGAATGGTATAATTTATAAAAATTGGGCCTTTAGATTTTTTGTTTATTTTTTTATTATAAATGTTATTCT
This sequence comes from Flavobacterium sp., assembly GCF_044371705.1. GTDB lineage: Bacteria > Bacteroidota > Bacteroidia > Flavobacteriales > Flavobacteriaceae > Flavobacterium. Next base: position 2,621 of record NZ_JBILTE010000261.1, read on the forward strand.
GTTTTTTACAACAGTTTACTACACTAATTTATATGTGGATAATTATAGTGGAGGAAAATCATTTAATTATCTGATTATAAATATTTTAAACATTATTTTTTTATTGGAGTAATTGTATTTTTAATAGCAAGTTTTATAAGGAAAGAAAAAAGAGATTTTAAATTTTATATTCCTCTTTTTGGAATATTTTTAATTTACTTACTGATTATTTTATTAGAATA
>NZ_JBILTE010000262.1:0-2829 GCF_044371705.1 Flavobacterium sp.
ATAAAAAATGAAGATGGAGTAAGAATAGAGAGAACAAATCATTATCCAAATTTAGACATCTTTTTTTGGCTAGACTTGGAAATTTACAGCCCTCATGCTGGAGTAGAACCTATATATGATTGAAAATTTATTACAAAATCTAATGTTTTTTTATAAAAATATAAACGATAGCTTTTATTTATTCTCCTTCTTTTCAAACATTAATTCTTTTACTTTTTCCCTATCTTGTTTGTTTTTGGAAAGATCGAACATAGTCCCGAAAACACGGTCCCAAAAGGTATTGCTTACACCAAATCCCAAATGTTCGTCTTTGTAATGATGCAATTGGTGGTTTCGCCACAACGGTTGCATGAATTTAAAAGGTGGTTCAAAGGCGTGAAGGGCATAATGCATGGATGCATAAGAAAGATAACCAATCATGAATCCGGGGAAAAAAGCCCAATTATAAGTTCCTAAAAACAGATAATGAAACAAAAATAACAAGGTTGCCAAAATCAAACTCGGAACCAACGGCATGAACAATCGCTGTCTGTCGCGTGGATATTCATGATGGTTTCCATGTAAAATATAAGCCACTTTTTGTGTTTTGATATTATCACTCACCATGTGAAATAAAAATCGGTGAGCAATGTATTCAAAAAGCGTCCAATAAACCATCCCTGTGAAAAACAATAACAAAATATTTTGCATCGAAATACCGTATACTTCATGTGCTCGATATAACAGATAAGCTAAAATGGGAATATAGGTTCCCCAAATAATTGCAGGATGTGTTTTGGTAAGCATTTCCAAAAAATCACTTTGAAAAAGCCTGGCTTGTCCGGTGTGTTGTACTCTCTTCCGACTCATTATCATCACTTTTTTACAATCAAATTAGAGTGGAGAAATTTCATTAATTTCATAACTCTAATATAGTGCAAATGAAGTAAAAAAATAAAAATTATACAAAAAAAATTACCATCGAATAATCACACTTCCCCAAGTAAATCCGCTACCAAAAGCGGCTAAGACAACCAAGTCGCCTTTTTTAATTTTTCCTTGTTCCCACGCTTCTGTCAATGCAATTGGAATAGAAGCCGCAGTAGTATTTCCGAACTTTTGAATATTGTTATACACTTGCTCATCAGAAAGTTTAAACTTCGCTTGAATAAATTGCGAAATACGTAAATTAGCTTGATGTGGAATCAACATACTTATATCAGAAACGGATAAATTATTGGCTTGTAATCCTTCGTTAATGACTTCACTAAAACGAACCACCGCATTTTTAAACACAAATTGTCCGTTCATATAAGGAAAATAACTTTCATCGTTGGGGTCATTATCCTTTAAAATGTCGCTCACCCAACGTTTTCCCATTCCGGGAGCAATCAAAACTAATTCTTCGGCATGTTGGCCTTCTGAATGCAAATGCGTTGATAAAATTCCTTGCGTCAAATCTTCTTCTCTCGAAATTACAGCAGCTCCTGCTCCGTCGCCAAAAATAACCGAAACACCTCTGCCTCTATCAGTCATATCTAATCCATACGAATGTAACTCTGAACCGATGACCAATATATTTTTATACATTCCGGTTTTGATGTATTGATCAGCAATGGAAACGGCATAAACAAATCCGGAACATTGATTTCTAACATCCAAAGCACCAACCGTTCGCAAACCTAAATCACGTTGCACTAAAACTCCGGGACCCGGAAAATAATAATCCGGACTTAAAGTAGCAAATATGATAAAATCGATATCCTCTCGTGCTACTCCTGAACGTTCTATGGCAATTTCAGCTGCTTTTACACCCATCGAAGTGGTGGTATTTCCGTCACCTCTCACCACGTGTCTGCGTTCTTTTATTCCGGTTCGCTCTTGAATCCAAGCATCATTAGTGTCCATTATTTTAGACAAATCATCATTAGTAACCACATTTTCAGGAACATAATAACCTAACCCGGAAATTTTTGCATGATACATATACTAGTATTTTAATAAAAATTGACAAACAAATTTAACAATCTTCTAAAAGATGCGGATACAATATAGCACTTTTTTACAAATTATTGTGATTTGGCACAATTTATGGAACTTGGGAGTTAGGTCAAAATAAAAAATTTGGCGTTCTATTAAGAACATTCTACTGAAAATTAATTTATTTTTGAACTTTATAAATAAGTACTACATGTTTCGAGTAATTTTATTTGCACTGCTCTTCAGTTTAAATTTTGTGTCTGCACAAATAGACTCAGGTGTGAAGGTACCCTCCTTTGGTGCTTCCGGAACAAACGCAATTCCGCCGAAAGACAAATCGTTGGATTCAGGAATCAATTTCAAACCCAAATATAAAATTGGTGAAGAAAAAGACCCGGAACCTTTGATTCAATCAAAATCACCCGACATGACGCAGGACGATGGTTTAATGAAAGCCAAACATGATTACAATCCGAAATGGTTAGAAAACGACCGCGAGTCGAAAGATGAATACAAAAAAAGTCAGTATTTTGGTAGTTTTAATACAAAATCCAAAAAAATGGTTATTATGTGTCGCGACCATGAATATGTGGATGGTGATCGCGTTCGAATACTACAAAATGAACAGATTATTTATACAGACGTGTATTTAGAAGGTTCTTTTAAAGTTTTATCAATTGACTTAAAACCGGGATTAAATAAAATTGAATTTATCGCTTTAAACCAAGGATCTTCGGGACCAAATACGGCCGAATTTGCAGTAATTGACGAAACGGGTGTTCAAATTGTAAAAAACATTTGGAACTTGAACACAGGTATTAAAGCTTCTTTGATTGTAGTTAGTGAATAAGAGTTTATTTTCTTTTCTCT
>NZ_JBILTE010000099.1:0-9939 GCF_044371705.1 Flavobacterium sp.
TAAAATGTTAACCAATTTTCAAATAACTGTTTCATAATGTAACTACTATCATCACTTTTGCTTTATCAAACAAACAAAAATCTGAAAAGTAAAGCATATGTGTGGAATACTAGCCATAATCGGAAAAGGAAAAGATGAAGTCTTAGTTAGAGAATTATCCAAACGCATGTCGCATCGCGGTCCCGATGAAAGTGATGTCCATATTACGGATAAAGGACATTTTCTGTCACACGAACGTTTATCAATCATCGATTTACATACCGGAAAACAACCCATTCAAGGTTGTGATACCGCTTGGATGGTGCACAATGGCGAAATATACAATCACCAAGAATTAAGAGATACCATTTTAAAAGAACATACGTTCAGATCAACATCCGATTCGGAGGTAATCGTACACTTATATGAAAAATTTGGTTACGATTTTTGCCATTTGCTCGACGGAATGTTCGCTTTTGTGGTAATTGACGGCGATGATTACATTGCCGGTCGTGACCCATTAGGAGTAAAACCCTTGTATTACGGTATAGACGAACGCGGACGCATGTATTTTGCCTCTGAAATGAAATCGATTGCCGACCAATGTAAAACATTTTCCACCTTTCCGCCAGGACATTATTATACCCCTGAAACCGGATTTGTGAAATACTACCAACCCAAATGGGAAGACCCCGAAGCAGGCGTAGAGGAGTTGGATTTAACTGCCATCCGCGAATCATTGACCCAAGCTGTAAAAAAGCGTTTGATGAGTGATGTGCCTATTGGCGTTTTGTTATCCGGAGGATTAGATTCTTCTTTAACATCATCCATTGCTGCTCGTTTAATGAAAGAACAAGGCAAAACAATGCATTCTTTCTCCATCGGATTAGATCAAGAAGCACCCGATGCAAAAGCCGCTCGTAAGGTAGCCGAGTTTTTAGGAACCGAGCACCACGAAATTCATTTTACTATTGAACAGGGGATTGAGATTTTAGATCAATTGATTTGGCATTTAGAAACGTACGACGTAACCTCCGTTCGTGCCAGTACGCCCATGTATTTTCTTTCGAAAGCCATCACAGAAAAAGGAATTAAAGTAGTTTTATCAGGGGAAGGAGCTGATGAAATTTTTGGAGGATATCTTTATTTTAGAAATGCTCCTTCAGTAATGGATTTTCACAAAGAAACCATCGAGCGAGTTCAAAAATTATTTACAGCCGATTTATTGCGAGCGGATAAATCAACCATGGCTCATGGTTTGGAAGCACGCGTTCCGTTTTTGGACAAAGCTTTCTTGGAATTAGCCATTAAAATCAAACCCGAAGAAAAAATGCCGCAGACGTATGACGGCGTTGAAAAATACATCCTCAGAAAAGCATTTGACACACCTGAGAACCCTTATTTACCGCAAGAGGTATTGTGGCGTCAAAAAGAACAATTCTCCGATGGTGTGGGCTATAATTGGATTGATACCTTAATCGACTATTGTGCTTCCCAAGTTTCAGATACCGATTTTGCGAAAGCAAGAGAATTATATCCCTATAATACACCGGCAACAAAGGAAGCCTTTTTTTACAGAACGTTGTTTCATAAGCATTTTCCGCAAGTGGCTGCTGCACAAACAGTCCGCAAATGGATTCCGAAATGGCAGGAAAATCAAGACCCAAGTGGTCGTGCGAATGCGGCACACGTAAAAGCAGATACCGCTATTTCAAAAGATACATTAGTAATATAATTTTTTTCAGTTAGAAGTTTAGTTTGTTTGGTAGAGGCGTTCCGATAAGTTGGGACGCTTTTTTCATTCTGAATTCATTTCAGAATCTCCTGAATTCATTTCAGAATCTTCTGAATTCATTTCAGAATCTCCTGAATTCATTTCAGAATCTTCTCTGTCATTCTGAACTTGTTTCAGAATCTCTTCAGTCATGCCGTCCCGACGCTCTGGGATGTTTCAGCATTTCAGGTTTTCTAACCCGCCACCTTTGTCAAAATTCAAAACTTTGACAAAGGTTTTTTATTTCAGCTTGACTCTTTTTTGGCGGTAAATAAAATAGGAGTAGCCTTCAAAATCTTTTTAAGCGAGTATGTTTTTTGTTTAATCACCTGCGAATAAAATTGATTTTAATTGCGATTACAGTACTCGAATTTGCCTAGCCAAAAAATCAACATATTGTTAATAACTTATCGCCTTTGAGACACTGTTTTACTAGAAAATCCTTCTTCAATGCTTATATTTGCCTGTTAGACAAAAAATACAATTAGCATTAAATTTATATGAGCGAAGAAATCAAAAAGAATAGTTATTCAGCAGATAGTATTCAGGCCCTAGAAGGAATGGAGCATGTGAGAATGCGTCCTTCCATGTACATTGGAGATACCGGCGTGAGAGGTTTACACCACTTGGTTTATGAGGTGGTTGATAACTCGATTGATGAGGCGTTAGCCGGACATTGTGATACTATCACTGTTTTTATAAACGAAGATAATTCCGTTTCTGTTGAAGATAATGGACGTGGAATTCCGGTGGATATGCACAAAAAAGAAGGTGTTTCCGCTTTGGAAGTGGTAATGACCAAAATTGGTGCCGGAGGTAAATTTGACAAGGATTCTTATAAAGTTTCCGGAGGTTTACACGGAGTAGGTGTATCGTGTGTGAATGCACTTTCTGACCATTTAAGAGCTACCGTTTTTAGAGACGGTAAAATATACGAGCAAGAATACGAACGCGGTAAAGCAATGTATCCCGTGAAGCAAATTGGTGAAACCACCAAACGCGGAACGATGGTTACCTTCAAACCGGACACTTCTATTTTTACACAAACAATCGAGTTTTCCTATGATACTTTGGCCGCTCGTATGCGTGAACTTTCCTTTTTGAATAAAGGAATCACCATTACGATGTGCGACAAAAGACATTTGGATGACAAAGGTGAATTGGTAACCGAAACTTTCCATTCAAAAGAAGGATTAAAGGAATTTGTTCGTTTTTTAGATGGAAATCGCGAACCAATCATTTCACATGTTATTAGCATGGATAATGAAAAAGGGGAGATACCGGTGGAAGTGGCTTTGGTTTACAACACCAGTTATTCGGAGAATATCTTCTCATATGTAAACAATATCAATACCCACGAAGGGGGAACGCACTTGCAAGGTTTCCGCATGGGATTAACGCGTACGTTGAAGAAATATGCCGATAGCTCCGGTTTATTAGATAAATTAAAATTTGAAATTTCCGGAGATGACTTCCGTGAAGGTTTAACAGCTATTATTTCTGTAAAAGTTGCCGAACCACAGTTTGAAGGACAAACCAAAACCAAATTGGGGAACCGTGAAGTGGTTTCACCGGTGAGCCAGTCAGTTGCGGAAATGTTAGAAAACTATTTGGAAGAAAACCCAAATGATGCCCGAATTATTGTTCAAAAAGTAATCTTAGCAGCACAAGCCCGTCACGCAGCGAAAAAAGCTCGTGAAATGGTGCAACGCAAAACCGTTTTAGGCGGTGGCGGATTGCCGGGTAAACTGTCCGATTGTTCCGAACAAGACCCACAAAAATGTGAGATTTTCTTAGTCGAGGGAGATTCGGCAGGTGGAACCGCTAAACAAGGTCGTGACCGAGCATTTCAAGCCATTCTGCCGCTTCGTGGTAAGATATTGAATGTGGAGAAAGCCATGCATCACAAAGTGTTCGAAAACGAAGAAATTCGAAATATATTTACAGCTTTAGGTGTGACGATTGGAACCGCGGAAGATTCAAAAGCATTAAACTTAGAAAAGTTAAGATACCACAAAGTAGTCATCATGTGTGATGCCGATGTAGATGGTAGTCACATTTCGACCTTAATATTAACCTTCTTTTTCCGATTTATGAAAGAGTTGATTGAACAAGGACATGTTTATATTGCAACTCCACCTTTGTATTTAGTGAAAAAAGGAACTAAAAAGGAATATGCATGGAATGATGATCAACGTGACATGATTAACTTAAAACTAGGTGGTTCAGCTGCAATCCAACGTTATAAAGGTTTGGGAGAAATGAATGCGGAGCAACTTTGGGAAACAACATTGAACCCTGATTTCAGAACTTTGCGTAAAGTAACCATTGATAGTTTGGCAGAAGCTGACCGTATTTTCTCCATGTTAATGGGAGATGAGGTGCCGCCAAGAAGGGAATTTATTGAGAAAAATGCCGTTTATGCGAAAATTGACGCTTAGGTTGTTAAAAAATATCATTAGTATTAGTTTGTTGGGTTTTTTTGCAAAATCTCATAGTCAAACAGCCGGGCAATTAGAAGAAATAGGGTACCTCTTAGGAGATGCCCTTTTTTATTCTGAAAAGTACCTAATTCCTGCGACTGATGCCGCGGTTTACCAAGCTTCTTCTTCGTGGATGATTTCACCTAAAAAAAAGAAAGTTTGGACTGCCACCTTCGGATTGCACGGGAATCTTTTTTTTGTTCCTAAAAGCGATCGAAGTTTTGCAATTAAGAATGAAGATTTCAATTTTTTTGAAATAGAAAATCAAACAACAGCTACTGTACCTACCTCGATTGGCAACGATGACCGTGTTTATTTAATTGGCGACTTAGACGGCGAACAGATTCGCTTGCGAACACCCACAGGTATTGATCAGGAAACAATGTTTTATCCGTACTTAATGGCAGCTGTAGAATTGCCTTATGGTTCGGAATTAGTCGTTCGTTATTCTACACGAACCAAGTTGAAAAGGGGCGAATACCAAGTTTTTGGATTTGGATTGAAACAAAATTTGAGTCAGTTTTTCCCAAAAATAGAGGAAAAAAACATTCACTTTGCAGTCATGGGTATGTATTCCAATGCTGATATGACTTTTGATTTTTTGGATATTGATACACAGTATGGAAATTTGGGGATTAATCGAATTTCCGGCTTGGTGGATACCTATCATATTCAGTTGAGTGCTTCAAAGGAAATAAACCGTTTTGAAATCATCACTAATTTGATTGTAAATCGAAGTAATTTTAAATACAAAGTATCGGGTGACAAAGGTTCCATCGAAGAAATACTGCCAATTCAAGACATCATCAACGAACTTTTAGCAACTATTGCCGAACCCAAAACAAATGTGCTGGGAGAAGTTTCTTTACGGTATCGATTTAGTAGATTTTATGTGCAAAATTCGATTGCTTTTGGTAAATTTGTAAACGCAAATATTGGAATTCAATATCAATTATAAATACTTAACTTAAATACGAATAAAATGAAAGTTACCATTGTAGGAGCAGGGAACGTAGGGGCTACATGTGCCGATGCGATTGCTTATAGACGAATTGCAAGTGAAATTGTATTAGTAGACATTAGAGAAGGTTTTGCAGAAGGAAAAGCATTAGATATCATGCAAACGCAAACCACCCTAGGTTTCAATACAAAAGTATCCGGAAGTACGAATGATTATACAAAAACAGCAGGTAGTGATGTAGTGGTGATTACCTCAGGTATTCCAAGAAAACCGGGGATGACTCGTGAAGAATTAATTGGAATCAATGCAGGTATTGTAAAATCGGTTGCCGAAAGTTTATTGCAACATTCGCCTAATGCAGTTGTAGTGGTGGTTTCAAACCCAATGGATACAATGACTTATTTAACATTGAAAGCAACCGGCTTACCAAAAAACCGAGTGATTGGTATGGGTGGTGCTTTGGATAGTTCACGTTTTAAATGCTATTTGTCACAAGCTTTAGACAAACCGGCTAATGATATTCAAGGAATGGTAATTGGTGGTCATGGTGATACTACGATGATTCCTTTGACACGTTTAGCTTCTTACAACGGCGTTCCTGTTTCTGAATTTTTATCGGAAGACGAATTAGCAAAAGTATCTGCCAGCACGATGGTTGGAGGAGCAACGTTAACAGGTTTGTTGGGAACTTCCGCTTGGTATGCACCGGGAGCTTCTGTGGCGTATTTAGTAGATAGCATCTTAAACGACCAAAAAAAAATGATTCCATGTTCTGTTTTCTTAGAAGGAGAATACGGACAAAGTGATATCTGTATCGGTGTGCCATGTATCATTGGTAAAAACGGTATCGAAACAATTGTTGATATCGAATTAAATGCTACTGAGAAAGCAGCTTTCGCTAAAAGTGCTGACGCAGTTCGTGCCATGAACGGCGATTTGAAAGCGGTTTTAGCCTAACATTTCCAACATAATTTAAAAAGACTGCATTTTTGCAGTCTTTTTTTTGAGATTAATCGATAAATAAATTGGTTAATCTTATCCATAATTATATATTTGCACGTTTTCTAAAAAAGGTTAGTGTACAACTTCTATCTATCTATTTTAGAATCAAAACTTTACCAATTAAACAGTAATTAATTTTAGTACTAATGCAGAATAAAGGACTTATTAAATTTATCGCAATCATTTTAGCTTTGGTATGTATCTACCAACTTTCGTTTACGTTTGTAGCTAATACTATTCAAAAAGACGCTAAAGCCTATGCAACGGCAGAATTTAAAAAACTTACAGATAAAAGAGAACGCGAATTAAAAGCTACGGGTGCATCAGAAATCCAAGCTCTTGATTTGAATCAATTAGAAGTGAAGTATTTGGATTCATTGAAACCTGAGAAAGTATTTTTGAATTTTTTCACGTATGATTTCGTTACTAAAAATCAAATCAACAAAGGTCTTGACTTAGAAGGTGGTATTAACGTCATACTTCAAATTTCTGTAAAGGATATCTTAGTTGGATTGTCAAATGATTCAAATGACCCAACATTTAATAAAGCCTTAGCAGATGCTAAAACCAATCAAAAAGGAAATCAAACATTTATTGATGCATTCTTTGAAGCTTGTGAAAAAGAAGCAGCTACCACTAAAACGAAGTTAGCTTCACCTGATATTTTTGCCAACAAAAATTTAGATGGTGAAATTGACTTTAAAATGTCAGATGATCAGGTAAAACCAATCCTGAGAAGAAAAGTAAACGAATCGGTTTTGAGTGCTTTTGAAGTACTTAGAAAACGTATCGATAAATTTGGGGTGACGCAGCCAAACATCCAACAATTAGGCGAATCAGGTAAGATTCTTGTAGAATTGCCGGGTGCGAAAGATGTGGATCGTATTAAAAATTTATTGCAAAGTACAGCACAGTTAGAGTTTTGGGAAACGCATCAATCAGATGTTGCTTTTCAATATTTAGCAAGTGTGAATGATTTGTTGAAAGCTACCGAAACTGCAAAAGTGGAAGTAAAAGAAACAGCAACTACAGGAATTGATTCCTTATTGACAGACGCTACAAAAGATTCGACTGCAACGGCTTCTAATGAAAACAATCCAATCTTCAGTAAATTGCTTTCTTCGGGAGGCGGACCAGTTATTGGTTATTTTTCACCTAGAGATACAGCTGTAATTAATAATTATTTGAAGCGTTCAAATGTTGTGGCATTGCGTCCGCAAGATTTGAGAAATGCAAAATTTGTTTGGGGTAAACCAACCACTTTAACAAATGATAAAAAAGAAGTAGTTCCTGCGGTTGAATTGTATGCTTTAAAAGCAGATCGTTCCAACCAAGCAGCTATTAGTGGTGGTGTTGTTGTAGATGCAAGTGCTACTTTTGACCAAGTAGGCAAACCGGCTGTAACCATGCAAATGAACGGTAAAGGGGCAAAGCAATGGGAAGAGTTAACCGGACGTGTTAGTCAGCAACAAAATGCCATTGCAATCGTATTGGATAATGTGGTCTATTCTGCTCCGGGAGTATCCAGTGGTGCTATTGCTGGTGGTCGCTCAGAAATCACGGGTACATTTACAGTTGAAGAAACACAAGATTTAGCAAACGTATTAAGAGCGGGTAAATTACCAGCAAAAGCAGATATCGTTCAATCTGATGTAGTAGGACCGTCCTTAGGTCAGGAAGCAATTGACAATGGTATGCTTTCTTTCGTTATTGGTATGTTGTTAGTAGTAGTATGGATGATACTTTATTACGGCAAAGCAGGTGTCTACGCAAATATTTCATTATTTGTCAACATCTTGTTTATTTTTGGAATCTTAGCCAGTTTAGGAGCTGTGTTGACCTTACCTGGTATTGCTGGTATTGTTTTAACAATTGGTATGGCGGTAGATGCAAACGTAATTATTTATGAAAGAGCAAAAGAAGAACTTGCAATAGGTAAAACATTAGAAGAAGCAATAAATTACTCGTATACATGGAAAGGAGCGATGTCTTCAATTTTTGATGCAAACGTTACGACTGCTTTAACTGCTTTAATATTATTGGTATTCGGTACAGGTCCCATTAAAGGATTTGCCACAACCTTATTAATAGGTATTGGTACTTCTTTATTTACTGCAATTTTCGTAACTAGAATATTTTTGGATTGGGCAATTGTAAAAGGTCAGAAAATGACCTTTGCAACACCAATGAGTAAAGATTGGTTTGTAAACATGAATTTTGATTTCATGAGTAAGAAAAAAATTGCCTATGCAATTTCATCAGTTTTAGTAATAGCTTCATTGGTATCTTTGTTCTTTATAAACGGGCTGAATCAAGGAGTTGATTTTGTGGGTGGAAGAACGTTTCAAGTGCGTTTTGAAAAACAAGTAATACCAAGTGAAGTAAGTTCAATTTTAACGAAGGGATTTGGAACAAATGTTGAGGCTAAAACGTTTGGTACTAATAATCAATTGAAAATTACTACCAAGTATAAAGTTAAAGAGGAAGGTGAAGCAATAGACAAAGAAGTAAATCAAATGTTATTTACAAATTTGAAGCAGTTTTTGCCGTCAAGCATGACGTATGAAGAATTTGTTACAAATTATGATGGAAAAGAATTTGGGGTCTTACAAGCCACAAAAGTGGGTCCAACAGTTGCAGAGGATATCAAGGCTAATGCGGTATGGGCGGTACTAGGATCGCTATTGATAAGTTTCCTTTACCTTTTTATTAGTTTTAGAAAATGGCAGTTTTCATTAGGAGCAGTACTTGCAGTAGCTCATGACGTGATTATTGTATTGGGAATTTACTCTTTCTGCTACAGTTTTATGCCTTTCAGTATGGAAATTGATCAGGCATTTATAGCTGCAATTCTTACGGTGGTTGGGTATTCTTTAAATGATACTGTAATTGTTTTTGATAGAGTTCGAGAATTTATGTCGGAACGCACAAAAGGAACTTTTAATCAAATTGTAAATAAATCTTTGAACACAACTTTGAGTAGAACAATTAATACTTCATTCACAACAATTATCGTTTTGGTAGCCATTTTTCTTTTGGGAGGCGAAACTATTCGAGGTTTTGTTTTTGCGATTTTAGTAGGTATTGTAGTGGGAACTTATTCGTCATTATTTATTGCTACTCCAATTATGATGGATACAGTCAATTTTAACGAAGCAAAAGACCAAGTAGTAGCCGACACCACTGTTGCTAAAAAATAGTATAAGTATTTTATTCATACGCGAAAGACCTGATGCAAATCAGGTCTTTTTTTTGATTGTATCGCGTGCTAACAATCATTTAAGAATTCTTTTCAATTCTTGTTGGTTAATTCAATTCCTGTGGAGTTTTGTTTGAGTTGTTTACAATAGCGGCTGTTAAAAAAATGAATGAGTGCCCTATTAATCAAATCAAATTATAATTTAAAAATAGAGAGAAGCTGAAACAAGTTCAGCTTGACAACACCAAACTTTGTGCACTGTCATGTTGAACTTGATTCAGCATCTCTACAATTTACGTTTTGAAAATCTGAAAGAAACTTGACAGAGTTGGTCAAGCATATATTTTAAACATGGATTTGAGCTCATTATACCGGGGACTTTTATTTTCATTGATGAACTTGATGTTTCAGATGCAAATAATTGATATAATTAAATTTAAACTTGTAGGACTAAAAAATCAAATAGAACTCTGCATTTATCATTAGCACATAAACATAAAAAAATCAACCCTTTCAGGCTGGTTAGTAGTATTTAAAAATT
>NZ_JBILTE010000100.1:0-9925 GCF_044371705.1 Flavobacterium sp.
TACCTTAAATAACGACAAAAAAGCTGAGCCTGTTGAAGTGATTGAGCAAGTTGTTTTAACTAAAAGATTAGAAACGATAGCTGTTTTAAACGAACCCGTAGAAATGTCTCCCGAGGAATACCGTGCTATGATTGAAATGGCTAAAAATGCAGGTCCCGACGAATGTGAGATGTGTGGATCTTAAGCAGAAAATAGAATTAAGATAATGGAGAATAGAAAATCAGCTGTTTATTTAGGTAAATGGCTGTTTTTTTTGAAGCTATTTCTCGCTTTACATTCCAAGTCCGTTTGTTGAGTTAGGTTCGGCTAAGCTCTGCCAAGAGCTTCCTATGGTCGCTTTGGCAAAGCAAGCCTCACACAAACCCAACAAGCCGTGCTTTCCATTACAATCGAGGCTAAATGCGACTTTGCAACCAATGCAATCTATTTATTCATAATTCAACTTTCAATTCGTACATTTGAATAAGCAAAATTAATAACCATGTCAAAAGATAAAAAAGGCGTTTATACAGGAATCATCGAGAAAGATGAAAACGGGAATTATTTCTGTGGCGAATATTTGTTGGATTATAAATACACCGAAGCCGGTTTTAAAATTGGGGATAAAATAAATATCAAAACGGTAATTGAAAACCCAAGTGATATCAGTTATAATAAGTATCCTAAAAAATCCAGAAACTTCTTTTTGGCGAATGAAAAAAAGTAAATACAATGATTGCATTACTTCGCACAACATCAGATCATGATGATTTTCAAAAATTGGTTGTTCAACTTGATGCTTATTTGAGAATTATTGACGGTGAGGATCATGTGTTTTATGCTCAATTCAACAAATCCAACTTATTGAAGAATGTATTAATTGCTTATGAAAATAATTTTCCGGTTGGTATAGGAGCTTACAAAGAATTTGATCCTGAAACAATTGAAATTAAAAGAATGTTTACAGTTCTGGATCAAAGAGGGAAAGGAGTAGCAAAAGCTATTTTAACCGAATTAGAAAATTGGGCGAAAGAAGAAAAATATTCAATAGCTCTTCTTGAAACAGGAATAGAACTAAAAGATGCTCAATATTTATATCAAAAAAAGGGATATCAGGTTATTGATAATTATGGTCAATATATTGGAGTTAAAAATAGTGTATGCATGAAAAAGTATCTTTAAAAGAGACAAGTTACTATAAAATTAAACTATGAAGTGGGAACAACTTTTATCCTTAAAGCGTCAAGGCGATAAAGGAAAACGACTTAGAGTAGAGCAAGACGACACACGTCTGGGATTTGAAGTAGATTATGACCGAATCATTTTTTCGGCTGCTTTCAGAAGCTTGCAGGACAAAACGCAGGTAATTCCACTATCAAAAACCGATTTTGTGCATACACGTTTAACGCACAGCTTAGAAGTTTCAGTTGTGGGTCGATCAATAGGAAGATTGGTAGGAAAAAAAATCATTGAAAAATATCCCCATTTACAGGAAGTCCACGGCTATCAAATGAATGATTTCGGGGCGATTGTGGCAGCCGCTTGTTTGGCACATGACATCGGCAATCCACCTTTTGGACATTCTGGGGAGAAAGCCATTGGAGAGTATTTTAAAACTGGAAAAGGACTGCAATACAAAGAGCAATTGACGCCCAAACAATGGCAAGACTTAGTTGATTTTGAAGGCAATGCCAATGGTTTTTCGGTGCTAACAGGTTCTCGACCCAGCATTGAAGGCGGACTACGGATTTCGTATGCAACTTTGGGAGCATTTATGAAATATCCCAAAGAAAGTTTACCCAAAAAACCTACTCAAAACATAGCCGATAAAAAATATGGTTTTTTCCAACAAGACAAAGAATTTTTTAAAGAAGTAGCTTCCGAATTGGGCTTACTTCCAAATAAAACAGGAGATGATATTGGGTTTGAACGGCATCCATTGGCCTATTTAGTAGAAGCGGCTGATGATATTTGTTACACCATTATTGATTTTGAAGACGGCATCAATTTAGGTTTGGTAGATGAAGACTATGCGTTGGAATACCTAATCAAATTAGTGAAAGAAAGTATCGATGCGTCAAAATATAATGCATTAACAACCAAAGAAGATAGAATCAGCTATATAAGAGCCTTAGCAATTGGGAGTTTAATTAGCGATGCAGTTCGTGTTTTTGTTGAAAATGAAGAAACTATTTTAAATGGACAATTTCCCTTTGCTTTGACTGATAAAAGTAAGTACAAAGCACAAATGGATGACATTATCAAATTAAGCGTTAAGAAAATTTATCAAAGTAGGGAAGTCATCGAAAAAGAAATTACCGGTTTTCATATCATCAACACTCTTTTAGACAATTTTATCACCGCTTATAATAATGACTTTAACGGTCATGCAAACCATTACGATCAGTTAATTCTAAAATTATTACCTGAAAAGTACCATGTTGAGAAAGAAGATTTATATGAGCGGCTGTTACATATTTGCCATTTCATATCACTTTTAACAGATGGCAATGCTTTATTGTATCATCAAATAATTAAGTCAAACAATAGTTAAATTGTATGAAAATTAATTATTTGCTTAAATAATTATAAATATAAGTCTATTTTTGGGAAAAATTAAATTCAATATTCAAATGGTTAGACATTTACTTTTAGTGTTTCTATTTATCGGAAATTTAGTATTTTCTCAAAATCCGACACAATCCATACAACAATACCTTGAAAATAATCGTACGAATCTTGCACTAACGCAGGAAGACATTTCTGATTGGGTGATTGAAAGCGAAGCCAACTCTAGCGTTACCGGAATTACAAATTACCAAGTAAAACAACGCTATCAAGGGATCGAAATTGATCATGCGTTAACTAACTTTTCTTTTAAAAACAGCACTGTTTTTTACGTAGCCAATAGATTTGAATCCGCTGTAGGTGAACGAATAAACACCATAACACCTGTTTATGGTGTTTTGCAAGCGTTGCAAATGGCCTACCAAAGTTTGGGAATTGTTCCAAGTGAGTCGTTACAAATGGTGAGCACGACAGCCGCCAATCATTATAAGATTACTAGCGGTATTCAAATTGACGAGCCGGTTTTGGCTAAATTAGTTTATCAAATTACAGATGATAATCGTTTGCGACTAGCATGGAATTTTACTTTTTATACGCCCAATTACAAGAATTTGTGGTACCTAACAATTGATGCTGTGAATGGAGCAATACTTCAACAAAAAGATTTGGTGTTGACTTGTAATTTTGGAACAACTTCCAATCATTCTAATCACAATCATTTTGTTGGATTTTCTAAAAAAATTAATAAGTCAGCAAATTATTTAGTTGAAACTCAGTCAGGAAGTTATAATGTTTTTCCATACAACACAGAAAGTCCTAATCATGGGCCACGACAGTTAATCAGTAATCCGCATGATATTGGAGCGTCACCTTTTGGCTGGCATGACACCAATGGCGTAACGGGTTCGGAGTTTACTATTACAAGAGGTAATAATGTTTGGGCAAGAGAAGATATTGATGGTGTTAATTCCACAGTTGGAGCAAGTCCGAATGGAGGAGCTGCATTATTATTTGATTTTCCATATACCGGAACTAGTGCACAACCAAGTACTTACACTAATGCCGCAACAACCAATTTGTTTTACATGAATAATATGATTCATGATATATTTTATAAATATGGTTTTGATGAGGCGAACGGTAATTTCCAACAAAATAATTATGGAAATCTCGGAACTGGAAATGATTTTGTTATAGCAGAATCGCAAGATGGAGGAGGGACAAACAATGCTAATTTTTCAACACCCATTGATGGTTTTAGCGGAAGAATGCAAATGTTTTTATGGAATACAGCCCCACAAATGATGCCAATCACCATTACGTCCCCGGCAGTAATTGCTGGAAACTATGCTGCTAGAGATAATAATTTCTCACCGGGAAACGTCAGTTTACCCTTTAGTCCTCTAACCATTTCATCGAACCTTATCCTTTACAACGACGGTATTGGTGATACGGCCGATGCTTGCACAGATCCTGTAAATGGTGCAGCAATGGCAGGTAAAATTGTATTACTAAAAAGAGGAGATTGCACTTTCGTTTCAAAAGTTTTGCGAGCCCAAAATGCGGGAGCTACAGCAGTAATTGTTGTGAACAATGTTCCCGGAACTATTGTAATGGGAGGCGACGGAACTGGGGTTACTATTCCGGCTCTGAGTGTCACACAAGCTGTTGGTAATTTATTAATCAATCAGTTACAAAGCGGCCCTGTATTTATTGTGCTGCAAGGCCCTGAAGAAATTTTTGTAAATTCAGATGGTTCTTTTGATAATGGAATTATTGCTCATGAATACGGACACGGGATATCAAATAGATTGACAGGTGGAGCTAATAACTCAAGTTGTTTAAACAATGAAGAACAAATGGGTGAAGGATGGTCAGATTGGTTCGCCTTAATGCTTCAAATGAAAACGGGAGATGTTGGTTCTGCAGCGAGAGGAATAGGTACTTTTGCTATTGGAGAGCCCATAACTGGCGGCGGAATTCGTCCTTATCCTTATTCAACAAATTTTGCTATTAATCCGCTGACTTTTGATGACAGCAATTTCTTATCTGTTCCTCATGGTGTTGGCTCTGTTTGGGCTACTATGCTCTGGGATTTAACATGGGCCTATGTTAATAAATACGGGTTTAATTCTAATATTTTTACAGGAAATGGGGGGAATAATAAAGTGCTCCGATTGGTATTGGATGCGATGAAAATTCAACCATGTAACCCCACTTTTGTAGAAGGTAGAAATGCTCTAATTGCAGCGGATCAGGCAACTACAGGTGGTGCTGACTATTGTATGATCTGGTCAGTTTTTGCTGCTAGAGGCTTGGGAGTTAATGCAAGTTCAGGATTAAATGACAGTGCATCCGATCAAACAGAAGATTTTACCACACCGGCAGCAGGTCCTAATTGTATACTTAGTGTTTCGACTATCCAAAATCAGGAATCTATTAATGTGTTCCCCAACCCATCCAATGGAAAAATAATAATTTCTTATGCTAATTACGTTGGAAAAATGAACATACAAGTAGTTGATTTAAACGGAAGAATCGTTTACAATGATTCAACTACTTCATTTGACAACACAAAAGAAATTAATTTGACTAATTTGAATGCAGGGGTTTACATTGTTAAAATTGAAACAGACCAATCGAATTTTATTAAAAAAATCATCAAAAACTAGACTACGGAGTACTGCTTTTCTTTTCCTTAAAAATATAAACAAAGCCTATCCCTAAGCCTTGTTTTAATTGCACTTTAGGACCAACTGTTGTTTGAACTCCATTGATTTGCTCTTTGGCTTTTACATCATCATCGTAGAGCATGTGTAAACCGATATTGGCACGCACATAATCATTAACAACCATGTCCAATTGTATTTGCCAGTCTACATCAATATTTCCAAATTTATTGATATAATCGGTATACAATGAAAGGCGATTCTCAAGGGTCATGTTTTTATAAACCGGAGTTTTCCAAAAATTACTTAAAAGTATACCCACTTCATTTCTAGTCATTTTGCCCTTCTGTATCAAATTTCCTGCTTCATCATATACAGCTTTGTTTACACCAAAAGAACCCAAATCTGCTAGTCGTTGGTCAAGAACCAGGGTTGTTTTAACAGTTAAAGGCGAAAAGTAAAAATTCAGATTTTTTTCTTTTAAATTATGCTCTGACCCAACCCCCAAGAAAAGATAGGCAGGAGCAAATGGTTTTGAAATAGGGGTATCTGTATTTGGGTATGA
Organism: Flavobacterium sp.; assembly: GCF_044371705.1. Classification (GTDB taxonomy): domain Bacteria; phylum Bacteroidota; class Bacteroidia; order Flavobacteriales; family Flavobacteriaceae; genus Flavobacterium. Next base: position 5,782 of record NZ_JBILTE010000100.1, read on the forward strand.
ATAGCCATTGGAAAACTGCGTATTAAAACTAAATCGTGCAGAATAATACCAATTGGAGGTGGGGTCTTTTTTATAACCGAAATTAGACAACATTGAAAAAGCATCGTCAGTCTTGCGAAGTTCCCGGCCATCTTGCTTATTGATTCCGTAGCGAACACTTATTTCGTTGTTCCAAAGAACAGATTCTCTAGTATATTTTTTTGAAAAATCCGCTCTTAATAAACCCGCAATTGAGCTATTTCCTCCTGCATTCCAATTCATAAAAGCTACTTGATTAATATCTAAGCCTATCGTTTTTTTACTAACCCAAAAAACAGTGTCTTTTGTGGTTCTGATTTTTTGAGCATGAAGAATTGAAATTGAACCAACAAGCAAAAAAAGCATGATAACTATTCTCATGTAATAGGATTATTTAAGTCGTTGCAAAAGTCACCATTTTTAATAAGTTGACAAAATGGAGACCAAACTTTCAACGTCTATTTTGCAAAATTGTTGCAATTCTAAAACAGAGCCTTGTTCGATAAATGTATCCGGAATACCTAGAACACGAATGTTGCTATAGTAATTAAATTGTGAAGCAAATTCACAAACTGCACTGCCAAAACCACCTTTGATTGCACCGTCTTCGATGGTAATAATTTCAGAATAGTTTGTACAAATTTGATGCAAAATGCCTTCATCCAAAGGTTTTACAAAAGGAAAATCATAGTGAGCAAAATTTGCAGGATGGTCAGTTTTTGCCAGTGCATCAGCGACATTCTTGCCAATAAAACCGTTGGAAAGTATCGCAACTTTTGAGCCTTCTTTTAAAAGATTTGCTTTCCCTATTTCAGTTTTTTCAAATGGTTGTTTCCAATCAACCAATTCTCCTCTTCCCCGCGGATAACGAATTGCTATTGGATTTGTAAGTCCCAATTGAGCCGTATACATCATATTGCGTAAGGCTGCTTCATTTCGCGGAGCATAAATAATCATGTTCGGAATGCATCGTAAATAAGGTATGTCAAAAACGCCGTGATGGGTAGCTCCGTCTTCGCCAACCAAACCGGCTCGGTCTAAACAAAAAACAACAGGTAAATTCTGCAAGGCAACGTCATGAATCACTTGGTCGTAAGCTCGTTGCAAAAAGGTTGAATAAATATTGCAAAAAACAACCATTCCTTGAGTGGCCATTCCGGCCGCAAGTGTCACCGCATGTTGTTCGGCAATACCTACATCAAAAGCTCTTTCAGGAAAAATATCCATCATGAATTTCAATGAACTTCCTGTGGGCATTGCAGGTGTAATCCCGATGATATTTTTATTTTGAGTAGCTAGTTCAACTAAAGTAAGTCCAAAAACATCTTGAAATTTTGGAGGTAAATGTCCTTCTTCTTTTAAGAGAATTTCTCCGGTTAGTTTATCAAATTTCCCCGGAGCATGGTATTTTACTTGATCTTCTTCCGCTTTTTGTAATCCTTTACCTTTGGTTGTAATGACATGTAGAAATTTGGGACCTTTTACTTTTTTTAATCGTTCCAATTCTTTGATTAAGGCGAAAATATCATGACCGTCAATCGGACCCGAGTAATCGAAATTCAGCGACTTAATCATGTTGTTGTCCTTAGGATTTTTCCCTTCCTTAACTGCAGTTAAATAATTTTTTAATGCACCCACGCTAGGATCAATTCCAATGGCATTGTCATTTAAAACAACTAATAAATTGGCATCTGTAACTCCTGCATGATTCAATCCTTCAAAAGCCATTCCGCTTGCAATCGATGCATCGCCAATTACCGCAATATGATTTTTGTCTTCGCCTTTGAGTTGCGAAGCAATGGCCATTCCCAAAGCCGCAGAAATAGAAGTGGAAGAATGTCCCACACCAAACGTGTCATATTCGCTTTCACTGCGTTTTGGAAACCCTGAAATGCCTCCTAATTGCCGATTCGTGTAAAAAATATCTTTCCTTCCTGTTAAAATTTTATGTCCATAAGCTTGATGGCCTACATCCCAAACCAATAAATCAGTAGGTGTGTCAAAAACATAATGCAATGCAATGGTCAATTCAACTACACCCAAACTGGCACCCAAATGGCCTTCTTTAACGGAAACAATATCAATAATAAAATCACGTAAATTCTTGGCCAATTCGGGTAACTGAGTTATTGCTAACTGTCGCAAATCGGAAGGTGATTGTATGTGTTGAAGTAGATTTTCTGACATGTCACAAATGTACGAATTGAAATTGTAATTTAGATTTCAATTCAAACAAGTAAAATTCTATCAATCAATTAAAAGGCTGAGTGCTATTTTTCCAATAATTCCAGAACCTTTTTTAGCGAGATTTCGGTATAATCATGAATATAAAAGTCACAAGGAGGTAGTTGCTCTTTACTATGAGTCGTTAAAACACCAACGACTTTTGCTCCCGCATTTTTCCCGGCCATAATTCCCGAAAAAGAATCTTCAAAAACCAAAGTATTTTCGGGTTTTACAGCCAGATTTTTCATTGTTTTCAGATAGACTTCCGGATGAGGTTTGTGATGAATTACGTTTTCACTCGATAAAGCAGATTCCATTTGTGATTCAAATCCCAAAAGCCTCATAATAAGCGTAAGATTTTCTTTTGGTGCAGAAGTGGCTATACCGGTTTTAAAACCTGCAGCTTTCAATACAATTAAAAATTCTAAAAACCGCGGAATCGGGCAAGCATATTCCGCATAGATTTCTCGAAACAATGCTTCTTTTTCATTCGCTAATTTGTCAACTTCTTCCTCGGTTAAATCTTGGTTTTTAAAGAAATGACGCATTATGTATCCATTGTGTTTGCCATACATGTGCTCTTCAAATTCTTCGGTTGAATACGTGACTTGATGTCTGTCAAAAAACCTCTCAAATGCAACAACGTGAAAGGGATTGGTATGGACAATCACACCATCCATGTCAAAAATTACTGCTTTATGTTCCATAGTGCGAAGGTATTGCTAATTCCAAATAGATAGGTAAAAATAGGATTAAAATTGTTCATCTTTTACGGCACGAGGTAGCGTTTGAAATTGTATTTTTGTTTCTATGGAAAATCCGTTTACACACGAATATTTTATGAAAAAGGCCTATCAGGAAGCCGAAATTGCCTTTGAAAAAGGTGAAGTTCCCGTGGGTGCAGTCATAGTTGTTGCCGATAAAATAATCGCTCGAACACATAATTTAACCGAACTTTTGAATGACGTTACCGCTCATGCAGAAATGCAAGCAATAACAGCCGCTGCAAATTTTTTAGGCGGAAAATATTTAAAAGATTGCACACTGTATGTAACAATCGAACCCTGTCAAATGTGTGCCGGAGCTTTGTATTGGAGCCAGATTACCAAAATTGTTTTTGGAGCTCGCGATGAACATAGAGGGTTTTTAAAAATGGGCACTCAATTACACCCCAGAACAGAAGTAATACAAGGTGTTATGGAACAAGAATGTGGCGATTTAATGGTGCGTTTTTTTGCTTCTCGGCGGAAATGAAAATAGCAAGCTTATTGCTTTTTAGATTAATAATTTAAATATTTATGGTACATATTTTGAAATTACACTACACGCTACTTTGAAATTGCACTATACATCACTTTGAAATTACACTATATATTACTTTGAAATTGCACTATATGTAACTTTGAAAATGCACTGAACGATTATCCTATTTATTGCCACGCTATAAACGGACTAAAAAATAGCTATAAATATTTTAAATTAACCCATAATTTCTTCTTAAATTATTCTTACATTTAACACAATAATCGGAATAGTTTTTGTGTTATCCGAAATAAGTAACCACTTTCTTTCGTTCCATTCTTAATTTACTGAACAATGTCAATCAAACGTTTGTTGCAGCTTGTATTAGCTGTTGTTGTGCTCCATTCCTGTGGCAAAAAAGTATCAACTGAGGAGTTCAACTCCGATTTTTCGTTGTTCAAAGAATACATACAAACCTTTAGTTCGGGACTCGTGTCCACAAAAAGTGATATCCGAGTGGTTTTTACTTTCTATAAAAACGAATGGCAAGCCAACGAGGAACTGGATCAAAACCTCTTTGACATTTCTCCTTCCATAAAAGGAAAAGTGGTGGCACTGTCCAGCAATACCTTGACTTTTATTCCTGAAGAAAAATTAG
>NZ_JBILTE010000101.1:0-9887 GCF_044371705.1 Flavobacterium sp.
GCCAATCATAATTTCTATATAGGGAATCAATAAAAGTATCGCTGCCAAAAAACCAAAGAAAAATGCATTTTCAATGCTTAAAATAAGTAATCCAACGGAATTTAATAAACCAACAATGAACATGACAGTAAATAATCCGTACAAATAATTTTGTTGGACTTTATACAATTTAGCTAAAACTGATTTTACGCGTAAATCATTTCCATCGGATGAAAAGGCTTTAAAAATAAAACTTTTAAAAAATTTGCGGTAAATCAAAAAGAAAAATATGTATAATGGAATTAAAATTATATCTGAAAAAATGCTGCCTGATGAAGTTAAAAAACCAATGATATTTGTAAAATTATCTTTAATTGTGGCACCCATATTGAATTTTTTCAACGATAATTCACTTTTTCTTATGCCAAAATTCGCATCTAAGTAGCTTAAAATGGAGTTGTAAACTTCAGTTAGTTTAAGAATGTATAAATCACTTTTTTCAAGAATATCTGTCAATTCATAAACAATAAAGGCTAATAGTCCAAACAAAATAATTGAAAGTGTAAAAATTGCAGTAAGAGCAGAAATAACCCTATTTGCACGCCATTTTTTTTCTAAAAAATTAACTAATGGGAAAATAGAAACCGTAAGAATTAACGCTATTATGAGCGGTACAACAATTGGTTTGAGAATATATAAACAAAAAATCAAACCTATGATAAACAACAGGTTCAATGCATTTGAATTTTCTTTGTTGGGAGTTACAACCATTTGTGCCAAAAATTACTAAAAAAAAGAGGAATGTATAAAATTCCCCTTTAGTTTTTACAAATCAGCAATCATTTTTTTAACTTCTTCTTTGGATTTGCCTACTCTTTGTTGAATTCTTCCGTAGAATTCGTCTTCTTTTCCTTCAACAAAAAGCAAATCATCATCTGTTAAATTTGCGTACTTTTGTTTCAACTTTCCTTTTACTTCGTTCCATTTTCCTTTCAATCCTGTAGTGTCCATAATGTATGTATTTAAAAAAATTAATATTCAGTACTAATTTGATAAGTCAAAGTTACTAGTGTAAAGGTTGGTTCTTGTTATAGAATTTTTAGAGTTTGTTATACTATTACAAGGTTTGTACGTTTCAACTTTGTAAATTTGCCCAACTTCAAAAAGTAATTGGTTTGACAACAACACAACTCATTGAACAAATTCAACTGAAAAAATCATTTTTATGTATTGGTTTGGATGTTGATTTAACTAAAATCCCACAGCATCTTTTACAGACAGATGATCCGATTTTTGAATTCAACAAGTCCATTATTGATGCGACACATGATTTGTGTGTTTCTTATAAGCCCAATACCGCTTTTTATGAAGCCTATGGTTTGAAAGGTTGGCAATCGTTGCAAAAAACGATTGAATACATCAATTCAAATTATCCTGAAATTTTCACAATAGCCGATGCGAAGCGAGGCGATATTGGCAATACATCAACCATGTACGCCAAAGCTTTTTTGCAAGATTTAAACTTTGATTCTGTTACCGTTGCTCCTTATATGGGAAAAGATTCTGTAGAACCGTTTTTAGCATTTGAAAATAAACACACCATCGTTTTAGCTTTAACCTCCAACGAAGGGGCTTTTGATTTTCAAACGAAACTTTCGGACGGAAAGGAATTGTACAAATACGTACTGGAAACCTCGAAGACATGGAAAAACAGTCAGAATTTGATGTATGTAGTTGGTGCGACAAAAGCGGAGTACTTTACAGAAATAAGAAAAATTGTTCCCGATAGTTTTTTGTTAGTACCAGGTGTTGGAGCACAAGGCGGCAGTTTGAAAGAAGTTTGTAAGTACGGCATGAATTCCAATGTAGGATTGTTAATCAATTCTTCCCGTGGAATTATTTATGCTTCCAATAGAATGGATTTTGTTGAGAAAGCTAGAGAAGAGGCATTGAAATTGCAAAAAGAGATGGAAGCTATTTTAACAAAGTAAACTAGTATTCATCCAATAGGTTTATAAAATGAAAACATTCTCAGACCAACTTGGAACCCTGCATCACTTTGAAAAAACTCCCCAAAGAATCGTATCACTTGTTCCTTCACAAACGGAATTATTATTTGATTTAGGATTAGAAGATGCAATTGTGGGTATTACCAAATTTTGTGTACACCCAATTCATTTTAAAGGAACTAAACAAATTATTGGCGGAACTAAACAAGTGAAGTTTGATAAAATTCGTGCACTTCAACCCGATATTATCATTGCCAATAAAGAAGAGAATACACTTGAAATGGTTGAAGAATTGAGTGCTATTTGTCCGGTCTGGGTAACCAACGTCATTACTCTTGATGATAATTTTAAGATGATAGCCGATTTTGGGCAGTTTTTTAATAAACGGACCGAAGCTCAAAAATGGATGGATGAAATCAATTTTGCCTTGCAAGATTTTAAGGAATTTATAAAAGATAAACCATTAACAAAAGTAGCGTACTTTATTTGGGCAAATCCTTATATGGTTGCTGGAAAAGATACCTATATTAATGAATTGCTGAGGCTAAATCATTTTCAAAATATTTATGAAAATATTGCGAGGTATCCTCAAGTTGATTTGAAAAAAATACGATTAGAAGGTGACCCGGATTTGATACTTTTATCTTCCGAACCTTTTCCTTTTAAGGATGAACAAGCTTTTGAAATCGGTCTGTTTACACATCATGCCACAACCATTTTTGTAGATGGAGAGTACTTTTCGTGGCATGGGAGTAGAATCCTAAAAGCTTTTGACTATTTTAAACTATTACATCAAAAACTATAGCTCTACCTCGTCCAGAACCAAAGTTTCTTTCTCAATTTCAGTGGGTTTGATTATTTGAGTAGGTTCCTTTGTTTCTTTCTTTTCCAAAAAAGTTTTGAAGTCTTCTTTTAAATATTTTAAATCTTTATTTTCTTTAAAAACGCCTTTCATTTGGGTGAAATTTTTTGCAAAGATACATTACCAAATCTTTAATTTATCATTAAGAATTGTTAAGATTGCATATTTAATTTATAATACTACATTTGTCATAAATTAAAATACCATTGATTTCCTATAATATTTACACCAACGAAACTAGTACAGAATGGGTTACCTTCGTTCACGGAGCGGGAGGAAGTTCGTCCATTTGGTTTAAACAAATTCGTGAATTTCAAAAGCATTTCAATGTTTTATTGCTTGATTTGCGGGGTCATGGAGAATCAAAACCCACTTTAAAAACAGCCTTTCAAAAAAAATACACTTTTGAATCGATTGCTCACGATGTTTTGGAGGTACTCGATCATTTGAAAATTACTGCTTCACATTTTGTTGGCATTTCTCTGGGAACCATCATCATTCGACAATTGGCAGAAATGGCTCCCAATCGAGTGCAAACAATGATTATGGGAGGAGCCATTTTGAAAATGAATTTTCGTTCGCAAATTTTAATGCGTTTAGGAAATCTTTTTAAATATGTTTTGCCTTATTTGGTTCTTTATAAATTTTTTGCATTTGTGATTATGCCTAAAAAGAACCATAAAAATTCCCGTTTACTATTCATCAACGAAGCGAAGAAATTGTACCAGAAGGAGTTTATCAAATGGTTTAGGTTAACTGCAGAAATTAATCCTGTTTTAAAGTGGTTCAGACAGGTTGAAATTAATATTCCAACCTTATATGTGATGGGTGAAGAAGATTATATGTTTTTGCCATCGGTCAGGCAAGTTGTCCAGAAACATTACCGATCGTCTAAATTATTTGTCATTGAAAATTGCGGACATGTTGTGAATGTAGAGCAAGCGATGCATTTCAATGAAGCAGTGCTGTCTTTCCTTAAAAATCAACCTATAAAAAAAGCCAGTGCTTATGTTGCACCGGCTCAATTTTCTAACTAACTCTAACCAAACAAACCTATATTTGTGTTGTTTGACGCAAATATCCGAAGATTTTTTGGGCAATAGTGTTAAGCCTTTGTTATATATATGTTATTGATTATTAAAATTTTAGTCCTGCAATGCGAAAACTTTTTGCAGTGCTGTGGATGTTCTGGCTGCTAAATTTGTGCGAATATCTTTTTCCTCCACAGCAATCATTTTAAATACCCCTTCTATTGCCTCATTAGTTGTATAATCAGTTAAATCGGGATTGATTTTTGTAACCAATGGAATAGAATTGTACTTGGTTATAATATTGGTCCACACTTTATCTGCACCCACTTTTGCAAATGAGTTTTTGATGATCGGATTAAATTTTGAATACAAAGCTGTAGAAGTTATACGCTGCAAGTAACTCGTGGCAGCACTGTCATCTCCCAACAATATATTTTTTGCGTCGGTAAAAGTCATCTGTTTTACCGCATCAACAAAAATCGGAGTACCTTCTTTGACAGCATCTTCCGCTGCTCTGTTTACTACTTTCAAACCTTCATCTGCCAAATTTGACAACCCTACTGCTCGCAATTTTGCGTCTACTTTTTTTAATTCTTCAGGAAGGAGAATTTTTACTGCTTCATTTTTATAGAAACCATCCGTTTGCGTCAATTTAGTAACTTGTTTGTCGATTCCTTGATTCAATGCTTCTTTTAGGCCATTGGCAATATCGCCATTACTCAAAATTGAACCTGTTTGTGGCAGTTGGTCAACAATTTGTTGCATTTCTGCACAACCTAAAAAGGTAAAAGCGGTAATTAGGAGTAACGATTTTTTCATGGTATATACTATTTAGATTTAAAAGTAGGCAAATAGCATGCCTTATTGATTCTTGGAGGTTAAAGGTTTCAAGTTTCAGGTTTTAAGTTTGAAGTCATCCTTTTTCATAACAAATTTTCAAAATTCCTCCAATTTTCTAAATCCGTGTTCAAAATATTAACCTGAATCTTGAAACTTGAAACCTGAAACAAAAAAAACATATTATTTTTTATTAATTCCGTAAATTGCAACCTCAAAAACATCATTTTTTTAGCAATGGAACAAGCAACACCTTATATTCCTAAAAATAAAGTAAGAATTGTAACTGCCGCATCCCTTTTTGACGGTCACGATGCTGCCATCAACATCATGCGTCGAATTATTCAGGCCACTGGAGTAGAAGTGATTCATTTGGGTCACGACCGTAGTGTAGAGGAAGTAGTAAATACTGCCATTCAAGAAGATGCTAATGCCATTGCGATGACCTCTTACCAAGGAGGACACAACGAATATTTTAAATATATGTATGATTTGCTTAAAGAAAAAGGAGCAGAACATATCAAAATATTTGGTGGTGGCGGTGGAGTGATACTTCCCGAAGAAATTAAGGAACTGCACGAGTATGGAATCACTCGAATTTATTCGCCGGATGACGGTCGTGCCATGGGATTGCAGGGAATGATTAATGATTTGGTTCAAAAAGCCGACTTTCCCGTTGGTGATGTTTTGAACGGAGAAGCTAAATATTTGGAAGATAAAAATCCACGTTCGATTGCCCGAGTGATTTCGGCAGCAGAAAATTTTCCGGATATTGCCAAAGAAACATTAGATGCCATTCACAAAAAGAATGAAACATCAAAAATTCCTGTTTTGGGAATTACCGGAACCGGTGGAGCCGGAAAGTCATCGTTAGTTGACGAATTGGTTCGTCGATTCTTAATTGATTTTCCTGAAAAAACAATTGGTTTAATCTCGGTTGATCCATCCAAAAGAAAGACCGGCGGTGCTTTGTTAGGAGATAGAATACGAATGAACGCAATTAATAACTCCAGAGTTTACATGCGTTCATTGGCTACGCGTCAATCGAATTTAGCTTTATCAAAATATGTAGCAGAAGCGATTCAAGTGTTGAAAGCTGCAAAATATGACATCATTATTTTGGAAACTTCCGGCATTGGTCAAAGTGACACGGAAATCATCGAGCATTCTGATGTTTCGTTGTATGTGATGACACCTGAATTTGGTGCCGCCACACAATTGGAAAAAATCGATATGCTTGATTTTGCCGATTTAGTCGCCATCAACAAATTCGACAAAAGAGGTTCGCTCGATGCACTTCGCGATGTGAAAAAACAATACCAACGAAACCATAATCTTTGGGATGCCGATTTAGATTCGCTTCCGGTTTTCGGGACGATTGCTTCGCAGTTCAATGATCCGGGAATGAACACACTTTACAAGAAAGTGATGGACAAAATTTTGGAGAAAACAGATGCTGATTTGCATTCGACCTTTGAAATTACGCGTGAAATGAGCGAGAAAATATTTGTTATTCCGCCGCATCGAACACGATATTTATCTGAAATTGCAGAGAATAATCGCAAATACGACGAGACAGTTTTAACCCAAGTAGAGGTAGCTCAGAAATTATACGGCATTTACAAAACCATTGAATCAGTTGGACATATTCCGGCACTAGGTTTAACTAAATTTGGTCTGAATGAAGAAGCTCTTCAGCAAGCTCAGTCTGAAAATAACAGTGAGTTTTTATCTTTACTAACCAAAGAATTCGACCGTGTTAAAATGAATTTGGACCCATTCAACTGGGAAATCATTTTAATGTGGGACGAAAAAGTAAAAAAATACAAAAATCCGGTTTACAGTTTTAAAGTTCGTGATAAAGTAATCAATATTGATACACATACCGAATCACTATCGCATTCACAAATTCCGAAAGTAGCGTTACCCAAATACCAAGCTTGGGGCGATATTTTAAAATGGAATTTACAAGAGAACGTACCGGGAGAATTTCCTTTTGCATCCGGATTGTATCCGTTTAAAAGAGAAGGAGAAGATCCATCAAGAATGTTTGCCGGAGAAGGCGGGCCGGAGCGAACCAACAAACGTTTTCACTACGTGAGTGCAGGTTTACCCGCAAAACGTTTATCAACAGCGTTTGATTCGGTAACTTTATACGGAAATGACCCTGATTTACGTCCGGATATTTACGGAAAAATTGGTAATGCAGGTGTTTCTATTTGCTGTTTAGACGACGCAAAAAAATTATATTCCGGTTTTGATTTGAGTCACCCGATGACGTCTGTGAGTATGACTATCAACGGTCCGGCTCCAATGCTTTTAGGCTTTTTTATGAATGCGGCGATTGACCAAAATTGTGAAAAATACATCATTGAGAATAACTTACAGGGGGTGGTTGAAGAAAAAATCAACGAAATTTACAAGAAAAAAGGGTTTGCAAAACCCACTTATAACGGTGAACTTCCCCACGGAAATAATGGTTTAGGTTTGATGTTGTTAGGAGTTACGGGAGACCAAGTGCTTCCTTTGGAAATCTATAACGATATTAAAATCAAAACAATGGCTCAGGTTCGGGGAACCGTTCAAGCCGATATTTTAAAAGAAGATCAGGCACAAAATACGTGCATTTTCTCAACAGAATTTGCACTTCGATTGATGGGCGATGTGCAGGAATATTTCATTCAAAAGAACGTTCGAAATTTCTACTCGGTTTCTATTTCAGGTTATCATATTGCGGAAGCAGGGGCCAATCCAATCACTCAATTAGCATTTACTTTGGCCAATGGTTTCACTTACGTGGAATATTATTTGAGTCGCGGTATGAACATCAACGATTTCGGACCCAATTTATCGTTCTTTTTCTCCAACGGAATCGATCCGGAATATGCCGTGATTGGTCGCGTGGCAAGAAAAATTTGGGCAAAAGCCTTAAAAAATAAATACGGAGCCAACGAAAGAGCTCAGATGTTGAAATACCATATTCAAACATCCGGACGTTCGTTGCATGCTCAGGAAATTGATTTCAATGACATCCGAACCACGTTGCAAGCCTTGTATGCCATTTACGATAACTGTAACTCGTTGCACACGAATGCTTATGATGAAGCCATTACCACACCAACCGAAGAATCCGTTCGTCGTGCAATGGCAATCCAATTGATTATTAATAAAGAATTAGGTTTAGCTAAAAACGAAAACCCAATCCAAGGTTCGTTCATCATCGAAGAATTAACCGATTTAGTGGAAGACGCGGTCTTGCAAGAATTCGATCGAATTACCGAACGCGGTGGGGTTTTAGGAGCGATGGAAACCATGTACCAACGTTCTAAAATTCAGGAAGAATCGTTGTATTACGAGACATTGAAACACACGGGTGAATTTCCAATTATTGGGGTTAATACATTCTTAAGCTCCAAAGGTTCGCCAACAGTTGTGCCAAGAGAAGTGATTCGTGCCACCGAGGAAGAAAAACAATTCCAAATCAATACGTTGCAAACGCTGCATCAATTACACGAGCAAAAAGTAGCAGAATTGCTGAATAAATTACAAGAGGCTGCTATTAAAAACAAAAATCTTTTTGAACGTTTGATGGAAGTTACAAAATATTGTTCGTTGGGACAAATTACAGCTGCATTGTTTGAAGTAGGAGGACAATACAGAAGGAATATGTAATTTATTATATAAAGTTTAAGATGTTCAAGACCTTTCAGAAATGGAAGGTTTTTTCTTTTTATTAAATTCGGCTTTGTATTTTTACAAAAAAATCACTTATGAAAAAGTTTCTTCTCGTATTAGTTTCAGTAATACTTTTCACAGCATGTGAATCCTCAGATAGTGATTCGCTGGATTTTGATTCAAACATTATTGCAGACGGTGTTGAATTTATTCCAACCAATGCAACCGTTTCTAATGCAACTGCAAGTATGCCTGGAGATGGAGCAATGGATTTTAGTTTAACAAAAGGTACAGCAGGAACGTCAAGTTATCAAGCTATAAACTTTAAAGTTAATTTTCCTCTAACTTCAAGTAGTGCACCTAATGGCTCATATGAATTTGGAATTGGTGTAATAGGGGAAGTGTTATTTGCCCAAGGATCGTATGTAAAAGGAGCTACAGCCTATAGTTTGGCAGGATCTACGGTTCAAGTAACCGTTTTGTCAAACACAGAATATCGATTGGATTTTCAAAATATTCAAGCAGTAAATCCTTTGAATGGTGATATGGTATTTATTTCAGGATATTATGAAGGAGAAATGAATTAATTATGGACTCTTTATCTCAAATTGTATTAGGAGCAGCTGTTGGCAATGAAGTGCTTGGCAAAAAGATTGGTAACAAAGCCATTCTTTACGGAGCTATCATAGGTACCATACCCGATTTGGATGTACTTTACGGACAGTTTTTAGATCCATTAACCGCTACTGATATTCATCGTGGATTTAGTCATTCCACTTTGTTTTTTCTTTTTCTTTCACCAATTTTAGGTTGGATTTTACAGAAAGTAGCACATAAAAATGGAGTAAATTTTAAAGAAGCTACGTTGTTTTCCTTTTTAATTTTGCAAACGCATTCCTTACTCGATTTATTCACAACTTGGGGAACGCAATTGCTTTGGCCATTGGAAACTCGGTTTTCACTGCAGTCCATTTTTGTGATTGATCCGTTGTATACAGTGCCTTTTTTGTTGTTTCTAGTTCTCTCAATGAAGAAAAACAGACTAGACCAAAAGAGAAGATTTTGGAACAGAATCGGATTGATTGTGAGTACTTCCTATTTGTTTTTCACATTAGTTGTCCAGTTCCTGGTTCTGCAAAAATTTGAAAAACAATTGGAACAAAACAAAATAAGTTATGAGTCAATTGGTGTAAAACCATCCCCGTTCAATATTATATTGTGGACGACCAATGTTAAAGTCGATAACGGATACTACATCGGTGATTATTCATTTTTTGACACAAAACCTATTCACTTTCAATTCATTCCTACTCAAAAAGAATTGATAGCCAATATCGATGATGCAGCCGTCATCAAACAATTAAAACGAATTTCCGAAGGTTGGTACTGCATCACGCAAAAAGAAAATCAATTGCTTTTTAACGATTTGCGGTTTGGTGTGCTGAATGCCGAAGAAAACGACACGCAGTTTTCGTTCAGCTACCATATCACTGA